>CAIYPH010000904.1 GCA_903928045.1 uncultured Rhodospirillales bacterium | reverse complement strand
ACCGTCATCGCGCTCACCTTCGGCGGCCTGCTCGAAGGCGCCGTGCTGACCGAGACGGTGTTCGCCTGGCCCGGCCTCGGCCTCTATTTGAAGAACTCCCTCTTCGCCGCCGATCTCAACGCGGTGGTCGGCGGCACGCTGCTGATCGGCGTCGTCTACATCTTCCTCAACATGATGTCGGACGTGATCTACACCCTGGTCGATCCGCGGGCCCGATCTCGCAAATGACCCGGCCTCGCAAATGAATAGGCTCCCATGAGTTCCTCCCCCCTTCGGGCCGACGCGCCCACCGGCTGGCGCGGCTGGCTGCTCGATCCCGCGCCGGAAAGCCGCCGCCAGGCCAAGCTCGGCGGCTGGTTCCGCGCCTGGCTCGCCTTCCGGCGCAACCCGCTCGCGATGACCGGACTCATCATCGTCGTCGCCCTCGTGCTCGTCGCGATCTTCGCCCCCTGGATCTGTGATTCCGACCGGGTTTACCATCAGGTGCTCGAAGACCGGCTGCAGGACATGTCCTGGGCCCACCCCTTCGGCACCGATGAAATCGGCCGCGATATCTATGCCCGCGTCGTCTTCGGCAGCCGAATCACGCTCACCATCATCTTCCTCGTCTCCGTCATCGTCGTCCCCGTCGGCCTCGGCATCGGCCTGCCCGCCGGCTATTTCGGCGGCTGGATTGACGCGGTGCTGATGCGCGTCACCGATATCTTCCTCGCCTTCCCCCGCCTTATCCTGGCGCTCGCCTTCGCCGCCTCGCTCGGCCCGGGCATCGAGAACGCCGTGATCGCCATCTCGCTCACGGCCTGGCCGCCCTATGCCCGCCTCGCCCGCGCCGAAACCCTCACCCGCCGCAATGCCGAATTCATCGAGGCGGCGCAGTTGCAGGGCGCCTCCTCCTTCCGCATCCTCGTCACCCAGATCGTGCCGCTCTGCATGCCATCGGTGATCATCCGCCTCACGCTCGATATGGCCGGCATCATCCTCACCGCCGCCGGTCTCGGCTTCCTCGGCCTCGGCGCCCAGCCGCCGGCGGCCGAATGGGGCGCCATGGTCTCCACCGGCCGCAACGTGCTGCTTGATCAGTGGTGGGTCGCCACCATCCCCGGCGCCGCGATCTTCATCGTCAGCCTCGGCTTTAACCTTCTCGGCGACGGCCTGCGGGACGTCGCGGACTCGCGCAACGGATGACCGAATCCCCCCTCCTCACCGTCCGCAACCTGCGCGTCGTCTACCCCGGCGACGACGGCGATTTCCGCGCCGTGCGCAATCTCTCCTTCAAGCTCGGCCGCGAGCGCCTCGGCATCGTCGGCGAATCCGGCTCCGGCAAGTCCACCACCGGCCGCGCCATCATGGGCCTGATCGCCAAGCCCGGCCGCGTCGAGGCCGACGAGTTGCGCCTCGGCGACACCGACCTCACAAGGCTCGACGAAAGCGGCTTCCGCAAACTGCGCGGCAAGCGCATCGCCATGGTGCTGCAAGATCCGAAATACTCGCTCGACCCGGTGATGAAGGTCGGCAAGCAGATCGCCGAGACCCACCGCCACCACTTCGGCTCCGACGCCAAAACTGCCCGCGCCGCGGCGCTCGACATGCTGCGCGCCGTGCATATCCGCAACCCCGAGCTGGTCTATGACCAGTACGCCCACCAGGTCTCCGGCGGCATGGGCCAGCGCATCATGAGCGCGATGATGCTGATTGCCGGCCCCGACATCCTCATCGCCGACGAACCCACCTCCGCGCTCGATGTATCGGTGCAGGCCCAGGTGCTCGCCATCATGGACGAGATGGTGCGCAGCCGCGGCATGGGGCTCATCCTCATCAGCCACAACCTCCATTTGGTCTCCACCTTCTGCGATCGCATCCTCGTCATGTACGCCGGTCAGGTCGTCGAGATCTGCGAGGCCGGCAAGCTGCACGAGGCCAAGCATCCCTATACCCGCGGCCTGCTCGCCGCCCTGCCCCAGCTCGGCGACAAGCGCGACCCGCTGCCGCAGCTCCAGCGCGACCCCGCCTGGATGGCCGATCTCCCCGCCGCCGTCGGGGCCGACACATGATCCGGATTGAAAACGTCTCCGTCACCTATGGCACCGGCGTTAAAACCGTGCGCGCCTGCCGCGACGTGTCCTTCGACATCCCCGCCGGCGAAGCACTCGGACTGGTCGGCGAATCCGGCTCCGGCAAATCCACCGTCATGCGCGCCGTCGCCGGGCTGATCGCCCACGCCGAAGGCCGCATCTTCATCGACGGCCAGGAAATGCCGGCCAAGCGCCCCCGCGCCACCCGCCGCGTCGCCCAGATGGTGTTCCAGGACCCCTACGGTTCGCTCCACCCCAATCAGACCGTGGACCAAACCCTCGCCGCCCCCATCGCCATCCACGGGCTCGACAAGGGCGAGACGCGCATCATGACCGCGCTCACCGAAGTCGGCCTCGGGCGCGAGCACCGCTACCGCTACCCCCACCAGCTCTCCGGCGGCCAGCGCCAGCGCGTCGCCATCGCCCGCGCCCTCATCCTCGAACCGCGCGTCCTGCTGCTCGACGAACCCACCTCCGCGCTCGACGTCTCCGTGCAGGCCGAGATCCTCAACCTCCTCACCCGCCTGCGCCGCGATCGCGGGCTCACCATGCTCATGGTCAGCCACGACCTCGCCGTCATCGCCCATATCTGCGATCGCATCGGCGTGATGAGCCGCGGCCAGCTGGTGGAAATGACCAACGCCGCCGCCATGGCCGCCGGCACCGTGACCCACCCCTATTCGCAGCAGCTTCTGCGCGCCAATCGCGGGTTTGATCCCAGTAGTGTGGATATCGACGCCTAGGCGTTAGGCGTTCTTTTTGTGAACAAAAAGAACGGGTTGTCGGCAGGGGATTTCATTACGATTTAGCAACGAAATGGACGTGCGTTTCCGCCCGCCGTTCGGCGGTTGTTTTTGGCATTTCCGCGGCCGGGGGCGCGCGGGGCGGGTGGCTGAGGGGGGACGTGGGGCGGGCGAGGCGGGGGCGGAGTTCGGGAGTGGTGATGGCGTGTGGGGCGCGGGCTCGTCGGACCGGGGGCGTGGGGCGGGCGGCGGTGTCGATATCGGCGAGGATCTGGGCCTCGGCGCGGGTGAGGGCGGCCATCAGGCGGGTGTGGAGGCGGCGGTCGGGGTGGGTGGGGGGGAGGTCCGCAATGTCGGCGAACAAGGTGTTCAGCAGGGCCATCACCAGGCGCACGACCGCCAGCGCGGCCGCGAGGCCGGTGGGGTGGGTCGATGCGGGGGAGGCGGCTGACACGGGCGGGGTGGCTCCTGGTTGGTTCCCGCGCAATATCGTCGATGTCACCATTTATGTCAAGGTAAATTTGCCATAAGCGATATTTTTTCTCGGCTTGCGGGGGCGCGTGTTCACCGCGATCCCAGGCTAGTCTGTCCGCCAGCACCGCCGCAAAGGATACCGACCGCATGACCGGACATTTGCTCATCTTCGGCGCCGGCTACACCGGCATGGCCACGGCGACGGCCGCGCGAGACGCGGGTTGGCGGGTTACCGTCACCTCGCGCAGCGCCGAGACGGCGGCGCGCGTGGAGGGAGTCGCGGTGATCGGCTTTGACCGTGCGGGAAGCAGCATCGCCGCGGCCACGCACCTGCTCGCCACCGCCCCGCCGGGCGGGGATGGCGATCCCGTGCTGCATGCCCATGCCGCGGCAATCGCGGGGGGGACGAAGCTCCGCTGGGCCGGCTATTTCTCGACGACCGGCGTTTATGGCGACCGCGCGGGCGGCTGGGTCGATGAGGCGACGCCCCCCGCGCCGGGCAATCCGCGCTCGGTTCAGCGGGTGGCCGCGGAGGCGGCCTGGGCGGCGCTGTCCGGCCGGATGGCGGTCGACCTGTTCCGCATCGCCGGCATTTACGGGCCGGGCCGCTCGCCGTTCGCCGAGCTTCGCGCCGGGCGGGGGCGGCGGGTGGACAGACCGGGCCACGCGTTCGGCCGCATCCACCGCGACGATATCTCTGGCGCCGTGCTGGCCGCCATCGGCAAGACCCCGCCGCCTGGGGTGCGCGTCCTCAACCTGTGCGACGACCTTCCGGCCGCCAGCGCCGACGTGATCGCCCATGCGGCCGGCCTGCTCGGCCTGCCGCCGCCGCCGCTTGTCCCGTTCGAAGCCGCTTTCGCGGCCATGAGCCCGATGGCCCGCAGCTTCTGGGCCGAGAACCGCCGTGTCCGCTCGGCGGTCACCCAGGCGGCGCTCGGGTACCGCTGGCGGTACCCCGATTACCGCTCGGGCCTTGCCAGCTGTCTTGCCGAGGAGGGGGCCGAGGGGCGTGAGAGGCGGTGATGGAGAGTGGTGCGGTTCCGAAGGGGAACCGCACCCTACGTTTGGTTTGGAGTGGGCGGCGCGACGCCAACGGATTGAAAGTT
>CAIYPH010000903.1 GCA_903928045.1 uncultured Rhodospirillales bacterium | reverse complement strand
GCCACGCCGGAGCAGGTCAACTTCATGGCCCGCCACGCCCGCGGCCTGATCTGCCTGGCCATGACCCGCCAGCGCGTCGAGCAGCTCGGCCTGCCGCTGATGAGCCAGTCCAACGGCACCCGTCACCAGACCGCCTTCACCGTCTCCATCGAGGCGCGCGACGGCGTCACCACCGGGATTTCCGCGCATGATCGCGCCCACACCATCGCGGTGGCGATCAACCCGGAAAGCAGCCGCGACGAAATCGTCACCCCCGGTCACGTCTTCCCGCTGATGGCCCGCGAGGGCGGCACGCTGATCCGCGCTGGCCATACCGAGGCCGCGGTGGATATCGCCCGCCTCGCCGGGCTCGTCCCCGCCGGCGTGATCTGCGAGATCATGAACGACGACGGCACCATGGCCCGCCTGCCGGACCTCGTGGCCTTCGCCCAGCACCACAACCTCAAGCTCGGCACCATCGCCGACCTCATCGGCCATCGCCGCCGCACCGAGCGGCTGGTGAAGCGGGTGCAGGAGGGCAAGATCAACCACGCCGTCGGCGGCGAGTGGAAGCTGGTGGTGTTCGCCAATACCGTCGAATACGCCGAGCATCTCGTGCTGGTGAAGGGCGACCTCTCGGCCCCCGGCCCGGTGATGGTGCGCATGCACGGCGTCGATCTGCTGAACGACCTGCTGGGCGATGTCACCCGCGACAGCCTCAACCACGCCATGGCGATGATCGCCGAGGAGGGCAGGGGGGCCGTCGTCCTGCTGCGCGAAATGCGCGCCGAGACCATCTCGGAGCGCGTCCGCAAGCTGACCGGCGCCGAGCGCCCACGCACCGAACTGCGGGACTACGGCATCGGCGCGCAAATCCTGCTCGAACTCGGGGTGCGCGAGATGGTGCTGCTGTCCAACACCCACCAGCACATCATCGGCCTGGAGGGCTACGGCCTGAAGGTGATCGAACGCCGACCCATCGCCCCGGAGGTTTCCCGGTGAGCACCGCTGACGCCCCGCTGCCCAAGGCTCCCGAACTGCAGGGCCCGGCTCCCACGGTGCTCGTCGTCCGTGCGCCCTATTACACGGACATCGTCGACGGGCTGCGCGATGGCGCGCTGCGCATTCTCGGCGAGGTCGGCGCGACGGTCGAGGTGCTCGACGTCGCCGGCGCGCTGGAGCTCGCCTCCGCCATCCTCTTCGCCGTACGCGGCACGCGGCGTCGCTACGATGCCTTCGTGGCGCTCGGCTGCGTGGTGAAGGGCGAGACCGACCATTATGACCATGTCTGCCGTGAGGCGATGCAGGGGCTCACCCGCGTCGGGCTCGACCATGCGCTGTGCCTCGGCAATGGGCTGCTGACGGTGGCCACCGCCGACCAGGCGATCGAACGCTCGCGCCAGGATGGCCACAACAAGGGTGCCGAAGCCGCCGCCGCGGCGCTGATACAACTGCGCGCCGCCCGATATCTCGGGTCCGTCTGATGGCCGCCAAACCGCGAACGCCTCCCACCAGCCGCCCGCGCACGGCGAGCCGGGTGGGCGCCGTGCAGGCGCTGTTCCAGGCCGAGCAGAGCGGCGTTTCTCCGGAGACGGTGATTGACGAGTTCATCCGCCACCGCCTCGGCGCCCTCGCTGGCGACGGGTTCGAGGATGGCCGCGTGCCCGATGCCCATGTGCCGCTGTTCACCACCATCGTCCGCACCGCCACCGCCGAGCAGGAGAACATCGACCGGATGATCTCCGAAGCGCTCCCCGAGGACTGGCCGCTCGACCGGCTCGACCCCGTGCTGCGCGCCTTGCTCCGTGCCGGCAGTGCCGAACTGGGGATGAAGGACGGCCCGCCGACCCGCGTGGTGATCAACGAGTATCTCGACGTCGCGCACGGGTTCTTCGATGGCGATGCCCCCAAGCTCGCCAATGGCGTGCTCGACCGCATCGCCCACATCCTCCGCCCCGCCGAGTTCGGAGATACGGCGGCGCCGTGAGCGCGGAGCGGCCGGCATCCGGCGCCCTGCCGGAGGAATTCGCTCGGATTATCAGGCATTTCCGCCCGCTCGCCGGCGCCGGCGCGCTCGACTTGTCGGATGACGCCGCCGTCTTCACCCCGCCTCCCGGCCGCGAACTGGTGATTTCCGCTGACGCCATGGTCGAGGGTGTCCACTTCCTGCCCGATGACCCGCCGGACCTCGTGGCGCGCAAGCTGCTGCGCACCAACCTCTCCGACCTCGCGGCGATGGGCGCCACCCCGCTCGGCTACCTCCTCACCGTCTCGGTCCCGCGCGGCACGCCGGATGCCTGGTTCGCGTCCTTCGCCGCCGGGCTCGCCGCCGACCAGGCCGAATTCGCCATTCCCCTGCTGGGCGGCGACACCACCTCGACCCCCGGCCCGGTTAGCCTGTCGCTGACGATCATCGGCACCGTCGCCCCCGGCTCCGCGCTGCGGCGCAACGGCGCCCGGCCCGGCGATGGGATCTGGGTCACTGGCACCATCGGTGACGGCGCGCTCGGGCTGCTGGCAGCGCAGGGCAAGCTGGCCGACCCCGAGGGCTACCTCGCCGGCCGCTACCGCCTGCCGCGCCCGCGCCTTGCCATCGGCACCCGGCTCGCTGGCATTGCCCACGCGGCGATGGATATCTCGGATGGGCTGGTGCAGGACCTCGGCCATATCTGCCGCGCCTCCGGGCTCGCCGCCCGAATCGAGTCGGCCCGCGTTCCCCTCTCCGAGCCCGCGGCCGCCGCCAACCTTCTGGAATTATGCCTCACCGGCGGCGATGACTACGAACTGCTGCTCGCCGTCCCTCCGGAGGCCGAAGCGGCGCTCACCGCCGCCGCCGGCGGCGTGAAGGTCACCCGCATCGGCGCATTTCTGACCGGCGACCCGATCGTGACGGTGACCGGCCCCGACGGCGCGCCCCTGTCGCTGCAACGCGGCGGCTGGAGCCATTTCGCCTGAGGGCGCGGCTCAGTAGTTCCCGCTGCTGGTGCCGGTGCCGGCGCCCCCGGCGCCAAACGAGGGGCCGTAGCGGCCGATATTGCCGAACAGCTGCTGGAAGAACGTCGTCTCGGTGCCCGGCGCCGGCGTCGCGCGGCTGACCACGCTGACATCGCGCGAATCCGTCTCGGTCTTGACGTCGATCGCGCTGACCAGGCCCTTGGCATCGAAGGTCACATTGACGACCTGCTGCTCCAGAACCCCCTGTGTCCCGCCGATCCGCGGCCGGGTCACTTCGCTGACATACACCCAGGTGTTCTCGTTGAACGTCGCCTTTAGCGTCGGGGAGCCGAACAGTGCCGTCACGTCCCCGCGAGTCGACACCCCCGGCGTGATCTCCGCTATGCGCTCCTTGTCGATCCGGTTGCCGCGGACCTGCGGCGGATAGGACATGAACTGCGGCAAGCTGCATCCGGCCAGCAGGCTCGCCAGAGTGATCCCGGCGAACCGCCGGGCAAAAGGGGTGATCAGACGCAAGTGCCGCAATCCTCCGGACAGGCGCTTGGCGTCTCACGCCGCGCTGTCCCTGTCAATCGGACCCGCATACGCCTATCTTAGCCCTATCGCCAAGCTTTCCCGCCCGCCGGGGTGACAAATACAGGACGCACGCATCTTGCTGGGTTATCTCCGCCGCAATCGTCTCGAGCGACCGGCCTATCTGCTCTACGGCGCCGCCGTCGCGGCGGCGCGGGCCGAGTGCTTCTATGCCGCACTCGGCGTCCCCGACACGCTCGACGGCCGGTTCGATCTCGTCAGCCTGCACGTCTACCTCGTCGTCCGCCGGCTCACCATGTGCCCCAAGCCGGGGCCGGACCTCGCACAGGGCGTGTTCGACGCCATGTTCGCCGACATGGACGTCAACCTGCGCGAGATGGGCGTGGGGGATCTCAGCGTCAGCCGCCGCAATCGCGCGATGTGGGAGGCCTTCCACGGCCGCGCGGCGGCCTACAAGCCGGCGCTGGATGCCGCGGATGACACCGCCCTGGTCGAGGTCCTCCTCCGCAATGTCTGGCGTGGAACGCCTCCCGCCGCCTCCGACGCGCCGGCCCGCCTCGCCGCCATCGTCCGCCGCTGCGCCGCCGCGCTGGAGACGCAGGACATCGCGCCCCTCGCCAAGGGCATCATCACCTTTCCCGATCCGGTCCCATGATCCACGAACTCCCCCGCCCGCAGCGCATCGACGCGCTGCCGACCGGCGGCCTCACGGTCGATCTCTCCGCGAGCCCTGCCGAGTGCGCCGCCATCGCCACGCGGCTTGGCGTGCCGGCGGTGAAAAGCTTCACCGCCCGCTTCCGGCTGCATCCCGAGCCCGGCGGGATCGTCGCCGCGATCGCCAATTTCTCGGCCCGCCTGGTGCGGGAATGCGTCGTGAGCCTCGACGAGTTCGAGATGACACAGCGCGAGGAATTCCGTGTCCGCTTCGTCCCCGCCGGCACCGAAAACCCCGATCCGGACCCGGAGTCGGAAGACGAAATCCCCTATCAGGGCACCACGGTCGACCTCGGCGAGGCCGCCGTCGAGCAACTCGCGCTCGATCTCGACCCCTATCCCCGCAAGGACGATGCCGTGCTGCCCGATGACGGCGCCGCCGCCGAGGTGTCGCCCTTCGCGGCACTCCTGAAGCTGCGCCGCGGGGAATGAACCCAGCCATGCATGCGCCGTCGATATGGTGACGCTTGCAGCCCCGCATCCCCTCTGCTAGACGCCGCCTCCTTGCACTACTGCTTGTTCGTGATCCTCACGTCGCTAACCGGTTGACCCACCGGGGCCGCCATCATCGAGGATCGCCCTATCGGAGAGATGAGACACCATGGCCGTTCCCAAGAGAAAGACCTCGCCTTCGCGGCGCGGCATGCGGCGCAGCCATGAAGCGCTGACCCCGGCGGCCCATGCCGATTGCAGCAACTGCGGCGAGCTGAAGCGCCCGCACCATGTCTGCTCGCATTGCGGCCACTATGACGGTCGCGAGGTCGTCGGTGCCGGCAAGGCGCTGAAGGGTGCAGTTCGCGCCTGACGGCCCTGCCGTCCAGGGCAGCGCGGTGATGGCCTGGTGGAATGAGGTGCTGGCATGAGCGAGCCCTTTACGCTGGCTATCGACGCGATGGGCGGTGACGCCGCCCCAGATATCGTCGTTGCGGGGCTTGAACTCAGTGCCGAGCGGCACCCCGCGGCGCGGTTCCTGTTGGTCGGTGACGAGGCGGAACTCGCCCCCCTGCTCGCGCGCCACAAGCGCGCGGCGGCGGCCTGCACCGTGCTGCATACCGCGGAAAAGATCAGCGGCGACCTCAAACCCACCGTGGCGCTGCGAATGCGCAACAGCTCCATGCGGCTGGCGATTGATGCGGTGGCCGGCGAGCGTGCCTTGGGTGTGGTTTCGGCCGGCAACACCGGCGCCCTGCTGGCCCTCGCGAAAATCGTGATCAAGACGCTGCCAGGCATTGATCGCCCGGCGATGGCCGGCATCAGCCCATCCGCGCGCGGCGACATCGTGATGCTCGATCTCGGCGCCAACGTGACCTGCGATGCGCGCAACCTCGTCGAATTCGCCATCATGGGCGATGTCTTCGCCCGCACCGTGCTCGGCCTGACCGCACCCACCATCGGCCTGCTCAATGTCGGCTCCGAGGAGCTCAAGGGTGACGACCGCATCCGCCTCGCCGCCGAGACGCTGCGCAACAGCCACGTCGCCGGCCAGTTCCACGGCTTCGTTGAGGGCCACGATATCGCCGCCGGTACCACCGATGTGATCGTCACCGACGGCTTCACCGGCAATGTCGCGCTGAAAACCGGCGAAGGCGCTCTGAAGCTGATCGGCGGCATGCTGCGCCAGGTCTTCAGCGCCTCGATCGCCGCCAAGATCGCCTATCTCCTCGCCCGCCCCGGCCTCGAACGCCTGCGCGAGTGGCTCGACCCGCGCCGCTACAATGGCGCCGTGCTGGTGGGCCTCAAGGGCGTGGTGGTGAAATCCCATGGCGGCACCGATGCCACCGGCTTCGCCCATGCCGTCGACGTCGCGATGGACATGGTGGTGCATCGCTTCAATGACCGGATCCGTGAGGGCCTGACGCGCATCGACACCTCGGCGCCATCGATGACGGTCCCACAGCCGTGATGCAGCCACATGCTCTCGCCAGCATCGGCGGGAGAAGGTAAGAACGCCGCCATGACAACCCTGCGCGCCCAATTGCTTGGAGTCGGCACATATCTGCCGGCCAACCTCGTCACCAACGACGAACTCGCCAAGACCGTCGATACCTCCGACGAGTGGATCAGGGAGCGTACCGGCATCCGCCAGCGCCATCTCGCCGCCCCGCACGAGACCTGCGCCTTCATGGCGACCCGCGCCGCCGAAGCCGCCCTGGCCGCCGCCGGCATGGCCGCTTCCGAGATCGGCGCGATCATCCTGGCGACCGCGACCCCGGACCAGGCCTTCCCGGCGACCGCTACCCGCGTGCAGGCCGCGCTTGGCACCGGTGGCTTCGCTTTCGACCTATCGGCCGCCTGCGCCGGCTTCGTCTACGCCCTTGGCGTCGCCGACGCGATGATCCGCACCGGGCAAGTGCGCGCCGCCCTGGTGATCGGCGCCGAGGTCTATTCGCGCATCCTCAACTGGGAAGATCGCGGCACCTGCGTGCTGTTCGGCGACGGCGCCGGCGCGGTGGTGCTGCGCGCCGCCGATGTCGACGCCGCCGCCCCCGCCCTGCTCTCCACCCATTTGCACAGCGACGGCGCGCTCGGCGATATCCTCTATGTCGATGGCGCGGTCGGACGGCGCGACAAGCCGGGCCATCTCGTCATGAACGGCCGCGAGGTGTTCCGCCACGCGGTGGCACGGATGAGCGAGTGCATCGAAGAGGCCCTGGCGGCCAACAAGGTCACCCGCGCCGATATCGACTACCTCATCCCGCACCAAGCCAACCGCCGCATCATCGACGGGATCGGCAAGAAACTCGGACTGCGCGAAGACCAGGTCGTCGTCACGGTCGACCGCCACGCCAATACCTCGGCGGCCTCCATCCCGCTCGCTCTGGCGGCGGCGATCGAGGATGGCCGCGTGAAGCCCGGCCAACTTCTCCTGCTGGTCGCCCTCGGCGGCGGCCTCACCTGGGGATCGGCGCTGATCCGCCTCTAGCCGGTCCCCGGCCTGCACAGGCGGCGCCCGCGCGGGATCAACACACTCGCGCACTGATTTTGCGGCTGGCGCGGACAAACGTAAAATCAACATTGTATCGCTATCTTCCTCACCGAAGGCGGCAACTGGCGGCTTACGCCGGCGGCCCCAGCAGGGTGTTGCAAGCACTTGATATTGTGATTCCTTGACGAGTCGTTCCCATCTGCTTAGCGTCGAGCCATGAACACCATCACCCGCGCGCACCTCACCGAGACGATCTATTCCCAGGTTGGTCTCTCCCGTAACGAATCGGCAGACCTGCTGGAGACGGTGCTGGATCGCATCTGTTCGGCGTTGGAGTCTGGTGAATCCGTTAAAATCAGTGGGTTCGGAACCTTTTCTGTGCGCCAAAAGGGCCGCCGGATTGGCCGCAACCCCAAGACCGGCATCGAAGTGCCGATCCTGCCACGTCGCGTTCTGGTGTTCCGGCCAAGCCAGGTGCTGAAGGCTCATATCAACCATCTGACCCCGCCGGATGACGGAGGAGACGACGAATGAGCGGTGCAGCAGTGCAATTGGCCGCCGAGCGGGATGACCCGCGAAGCAAGGTCAAGAAGGCGCCGAACGCGTTTCGCACGATCAGCGAGGTCGCCGACGAACTCCATATTCCGCAGCACGTGCTGCGCTTCTGGGAAACCAAGTTCCCGCTGGTCAAGCCGCTGAAGCGCGGCGGCGGCAGGCGCTATTATCGCCCGGACGACATTTCCCTGCTGCGCCGCATCTCGGACCTGCTCTACATCCAGGGATACACCATCAAGGGCGTCCAGCGCCTGCTGCGCGAGGGGGGCGGCCGGCTGGCCGACGACATCCCGCCGGCAACACCGGATGAGCGGGCCCAGGCGGAAGCCGAGCGCAGCGGCGCAGTGACGGTCGGCGATGGCCAGCTGGCCATGCCCGGCCTCATCGCGCCGGTCATCGTGGCGTCGCCGGCCCGGCCGCGCCCCGCCGCGCGCGCTGGCGCACCGGATGCTGAAGCCGAGATCACCCGCCTGCGCGCCCTGCTCGGCGCGACCCTGCGCGAACTTGAGGCCCTACGGGCTTTGCTTCCCTGATCCAGACGCGGGGGAGACTTGCTCTTCCCTCCCAGGCACTTGGCTGCTACATGGTCGCCACGGTCGGAGCGTAGCGCAGTCTGGTAGCGCATCAGTCTGGGGGACTGGGGGTCGTGGGTTCGAATCCCGCCGCTCCGACCAATTAAATCAATGAGTTATCGCGATATGCTCACCTAGCGAACGGTGGCCCGGATACCAACGGGATACCAACAGCCGGGCTGAATGATATCAAACGGTTGATCGCGTTGGATTTTCTGTCTCGCCGGCAGTGAATTGCTCAACCCCGCAACGTCATTCCTCAACAAAACCAGACACATAGGAAGCCCTCCGGGCTGCCTCGATGTGGCCCGGATACCAACCGGCGCCCGGTTTCCTCTCGATTCCGGCGGCTCGCCGCATCCTGCCTGCGAATGTCAGCCGGTCGAGTCGGCAAATAATGGCATGGCTGCTGGTGGCTTAACCTCGCTCGGGAGCTCTCGCACCGCGCCGGAGTGCTCGCGCCAAGCCTGCAAGGCTGCCACCGGATAGAGCGCCCGCTTGCCGAACACCTCATAGGGCGGGCCGCGCCCGTCGCGCGCCCATGCGGCCAGGGTGCCGGGCTTCACACCAAGCAGTGCCGCCGCCTCGGCCCGCCGGACCATCGACGGGGCGGGTAGGGCGCCGAGCTCCGCACTCCGCCGGACTGCTCGAACCTCCCACGCCAAGGCTGACACTTCCGTTCGTAGTCGGACCACTTCGGCCCGCAATCGGCTCACTTCGTCCATACTCTCCGCCTCGTTCCTCGCCCCACCGCGCGCCGGCGCCGCGCCAATTATACCCCCTATTGATAATCATTAGTCACCATAAAATTGAGTTATTTCAATGCATTGTAGAGACACACACTAATTTCCCCGCCTCTCCCTCCGAAATGTCCGGGGCCACTGGGGCCACCGGGGCCACGTCGATTTTCGTGAATAGTATCAATGGATTATCTGGCCCCGGAGTCGAAATAGGGCCGGCCCCGGTCCGGGGCCTCCGGGGCCACCCTGCGCACGGTGCTGGCCACCCCTTGGCCCCGGTGGCCCCGGACGAAAAAATCTCCGGGGCCACCCCTCCGGGGCCGGATAACCCATTGAATGAATGATGAATATTGATTGAACGAGAGAGAGTGGCCCCGGAAGGCCGGGGCCTTTGCGGTTTTGCGCCGAGAGGTAGAGCTGTGTTGGCCGATCCGGGCAAAGGAACGGCGCGGAAGGAACACCCCCCGCGCCGCGCCACCGCCGCCGCGCCCAGTCCGCTAATCCTCGTCGCCTCCCGTGATTTTGCTGCCGTCGATCAGGATCAGGCGGGGTCGGCCGAGGCCGGGTATTCGCTGCTTTATTGTCCACCGGGTTTCGCCTCCGGCTTTCTCGCCTTGGATCATGCCAGCCTTGCCAAGCCTCGATCGGGCGTCCTTGCCCTCCATGCCAAGCGGCGCGGCAATCTCGGCGTCGAACATCTCGGGCTGCATGCCGAAAATCCACACCTTCTCACCGGTCTCGGTCGTCTCTTGCCACCGGTAACCGACACGCCCAATCGTCTTTAGGCGGTCGTCTAAAGCTGGCTCCACTTGCCCGCCCGCGTCCTCCGGCTTTTCGCTGCGCAGGGGCTCGAACCGGGATGATCCATGTGCGCCAATGAAGCGCCGCACGGCCGAGAATAGGTGCATGTCCTCCCGGCTCCCGGTGCCGCCGCGCTCGTCCATCCACGCCCGGAACACCTTGCCCACCGCCGCCGACGCCGCACCGGCTGGCCAACCGGTCAGGCCGAATTCTGTTGCGATCTCGCCGGCAACGGCGACAAGGGCCAGCCGCCCGGCGGCGCGGCGGACTTGCCCGTCAGCGCCGGCCGGCACGTTCACGCGGGTCCAATCGTCAATGCGCGCGATCACCTCCGCCCTAAAATCAACCGAGCCGGCCAGCTTGGCTGCGATGGCCTCGACAAAGGCCGGCCCCACCGTGCCGTGCTGCTCCAACACCGCGCGGCGCACGGCCTGGGCGAAGGCGCCGCCGTCCGGCTCGCCATGCAGCACGTCAAAGCAGCCATAGCCGCCCGGCACGATGGCAGGGATATCGAGTAACCGCACTTCCTGGCCGGCCTTCATCCGCCGCCCGCCCTGCTCGGCGAGGCGGGCCGCGCTTTCCTCGCTGCTGCTCAAGACGATGTTGGTGAATGTCACTGGCTTGCGGTTGCCGCCAGCCGCGCGCGCTCGATCTTTCCCAGTGCCGTTGGCCAGCATGTAGAGGGTTTCCGGAACTTCCTTCGGGTCGGCCTGTCCCATCTCGTCCATAGGCAATAGGACGTGGTTGTGCGCCGCCGCAGTCTGCTCCAAGGCGTTCGCGGTGGTGCGCCATTGCCGCACGAAAGCATCCGGCCCGGTCTTGCTCGGTGCTCCCCACACGCTCGCTGCGGCGTCAATGATGGTGGTCTTTCCCTTGCTGCTGTCCCCCCGCAGGTTAAAGCCGCCGCCCTCGCTGCCGATCAGCGGCGCTAATGGCCCGGCGAAGGCGCAGGCAACCCCGAGCATCAACCGCGAGTTTTCCAGGCAGCGCCGGGCAACCTCGTCGCGCCACTCCGGCAGAGTGCCCTTGGGCTGGTAGATGTTGGGGCCGGTTTCCAGCGCGAGGCAGACAACCTCGCCCGTCACTGTGCCGACCGAACGGCCCGGCAGCACGAACACCGCGCCGCCGGTTAGTGGCGTATACCATCCGGTTGTCGGCACGGTGCGCACGCGGTCGGGGCTGCCCGCGCCAGCCAAGAATTGCACCAAGGCCCGCCGCGCCCCGTCCGATGCCTCCACGTCCAACCCGCACGCCGCGAGGTGCTGGCGCACTTCCACGGCCTCGCCGGCCAGCAAGCGGCGCGGCAGAATCCATTCATGCTCGGTGACGTCGCGGTCGTGCCAGCGCAGCAACACGCCCCAATCCGTGCCGTCCTGTGGCCTCGTCTCGGCGATGATCTCGAACGGGCCGCACACGCGAAAAGGCGCCTTGCCCTCGCCTGGAACCCTCCACAATCCGTTTTCCCGCATCTCGAAACCGGCCGGAATGGTGGCTTTCGGTGCCGCCACCGGGGCGGCCTCGGCGATGGCGCGCCGCACCGTTCCCTTGCCTCCGCTCGCGTGCTTCGGCGGCTTGGCGCCATTGCTGCCGGCATGCCCGGCCCCGTTCGCGCGCCCGCTCATGTGGCCATTCCCGCTTGCAGCGTGTCGTTGAAGTCTTTGCCGACCGGTGGGCGGGCCAGCCGCACGCGACGCCCGCCCGTGCCGAATGCCGCCACGGCGCCGGCCAGTGCCCGCGCCGCGCTGTCGTTCTCCGCGCCGTCATTGTCGGCGCACACAATCACCGTGCGCACCGCCGCCGGCAGCACGATGCGCGCCATGTTGCCGAGGGATACCGCCGCGATCACCCGGAGCTCTGGGCACGCCAGCGCGACGGAGAGCGCCGTTTCAATCCCCTCCGCGATTGCCACCGTCTCTCCCTCTGGGGCGGACCGCAGAGGCTTACGGGAGGCGCCGCGCTGCAAGGGGATGAACCCGCCCGCATAGCTGCCGAGGGTCTTCTTTGGCTCTTGCAGCACCGCCTTGCGCCACCGCCCGGCCTCGTCCCGCGCCAGCCATGTGCGATGCGTGGCGACATGCTCGCCGGCCCCGTTCGTGATGGCGGCGAGCATGGCGGGCAGCCCTCGCCGGGCCTCGCTGCACCACGCATCGGCACGAAAGCGCAGGGCACGCGGCGCGCGGCCGAGTTCCGAAAGGTCGATCCCGCGTCCGGCGAGG
>CAIYPH010000902.1 GCA_903928045.1 uncultured Rhodospirillales bacterium | reverse complement strand
CGGGACTCCGGCTGTGTCACGACACGACTGCCGCCGGGAAGCCGCGCGAAACGGTTCTCCCCTGTCGGGACACGACGGGCGTTTTGCAGCTTGGGATGATTGGGGCGGGCCGGGGCGCGCGGCGCCGGGATCTCTCCCCTGGCGGCGGCCTCCATCAGCGCGGCAAGGGCCCGCAGCACGCCCTCGGCGTAGTTCAGGAACCAGCGCTCCAGCGGCGAGCAGAACAGCATCCCTGACCACGCGCGCGCGCAACGCATCGCGAGCCCGGCGAACAGCAGCGCTGTGCGGGCGGCGACGGTGCTTGCGTCGGGTTTCGGGGATATGTTCATGGTTTGTTTTTACAGGACGACAGCACCGCGTGCAAGGGGAAAAATACCTCTATCGAAGATTTTTTTTGCGTGAACCGCATTTCCGTTCGAGCGTCAGACGATGAGCGTCTCCACCGCCTGCGTCGCGATCTCCGCCGCATCGACGGCGACGCCGAGGCCCGGACCGGTCGGCACGTGCACGAACCCGCCTGACGCCAGCAGCACATCGGGCACCACGTCACGCACCAAGGCGTAGGTCGGCATATAGAACTCGCAGCCGAGCGAGCAGTTGGGCAGCGTGCCGAGCAGATGAGCGGCCGCCGCGAGCGCGATGCCACCCTCCCACAGCGTGCCGCCGTAGCTGGGCACTCCGGCGGCGGCGGCGATGGCGTCGATGGCGCGGGCGGCGAGGAGGCCGCCGGATTTCATCAGCTTGATGGAGACCGAGTCGGCGAAACCCTCGCGGACGGCGCGGAGCATTTCCTCGGGCGAGATGACGCTCTCGTCGGCCAGAATCGGCGTGTCCAGCGCGGCGGCGAGACGCGCCAAGGCGGGTTCCTGGCCGCGGGGCACCGGCTGCTCGATGAAGGTCGGCGCGAACTGCTCGACATCACGCAACTGCCGCAGCGCGTCATGCGGCGCGAGGCCCTGGTTGTAGTCCACCCGGAGGTCCATGCCCGGCAGCGCTTCGCGGAGCGCGGCGAGGCGGCGGATATCCTCGGCATGGGGCAGGAAGCCGGTTTTCACCTTGAAGATGCGATGGCCCGCCGCCAGCATTTCCTGCGCGCGGGCGACATCAGCCGCGAAATCGGGGTTGGCGATCGAGAAGGAGAGCGGGATGGTGTCGCGCACCAGCCCGCCGAACAGCGCGGAGACCGGCGCGCCGACCCGCTTGCCCGCGATATCCCACAACGCCATCTCGATCGCCGCCTTGGCATCGGAATGCCCGGCGATGGCGTGGGCGCAATCCTCCATGCGCAGGCCGATCCGCGTGGCGTCACCGCCGATCAGGGCGGGCAAGAGGACGTGACGCAACGCGGCGAGCACGGTTTCCGCGGTGTGGCCGAAGGGCGCCCAGGGCGCCGCCTCGCCCCAGCCGGTCAGGCCATCCGCGGTGCGGACCGCCAGGATCACCCGGCGCACCGCCTGCCTGAGGTGGCCCGAGCCATGCGAACGGGCGGATTTGATCGGGCTCTCGATCAGCCAGAGCCCGACCTGCGCGATCCGGTCAGCCGGCATCGAGGAACCCTTCGACCGCCGCGACGAACGCATCCTCCGCCTCGATCATCGGGAAATGTCCTGCCCCCGGCAGCACGGCGCAGCGCGCGCCGGCGATGCCGGCCGCCAGCGCCTCGGCATAGGCGACCGGGATCAGCCCGTCCTGCGCGCCATGCAGCACCAGGCTCGGCGCTTGCACGAACGGCAGCCGGCGCGACAGGCCGCGCTCGGGGATCGGCCACAGGAAGCGTGTGGCGGCGGCATGGTTGCCCATCACCGGCACCGGCACCTTCGCCGCCGCCGCTGGATCGGCGAATTTCGCCGCCAGCAGATCGGCCGGGCGGATCACGAAGGGGTCGGGCAGCGGCATGTCATCCCGCCACAGCCCATAGGAATCGACCAGCACCAGCCGCCGCGTGAGATGCGGGCAGAGTGCCGCGAACTCGGCCGCGATCATGCCGCCGAGGCAGTGGCCCACCACGTCCACCGGCCCGCCGACCCACTGCTCCACCATCAGCCGGTAATGCAGCACCTGATCGACGATGTCGTGCAGCGGCCCCGCCGCGCTGCTTTCGCCGAAACCGGGATGCTCCGGCGCAATCACCCGGCGGTGCTGCGCGAGGCGCGTGAGGAATCCCGCCTCGCCGGGGTGGGTGTCATACCCGTGCAGGAACAGCAGCGGCCGCCCCGCGCCGGCCTCCCATACCCGGACCGAGCCCGCGCCGAGGGCGCGCGCCGACATCGCACTCACGCCGCCGCCCCCCGGGCCGCCTTGGCCGCAATTTCGGCGATACCCTGCGGCGTCCAGCGGTCCTCGTGCTCGATCCACAAATCGCGCAGATGCGGCATCACCTCGCGGCCGAACAGGCGGGTGTTCATCTCGCCCGCCTCCTCCGAGAGATTGCCGACATGCAGGCAGGCGATGAGCTGGCCGATGCGCAGATCGACACATAGCTCCCGCACCCGCTGGCGCACCCGCTCCGGCGAGCCGGCGATGATGTAGCCGAGCCGGTCATACTCCCAGAAATCGAGCTCGCCGGCGGCGGCCTTGGCGCGATCCTCGGCGGAAACGCTGCTTTCGGCGATCTTGCGATGCCCCATGATCGCCTGCACCGATTTGGTGGAACGGTACCCCGGCGGCGCCTCGAAGGCGGGGTTCACGTAGCGGTTGCGATAAAAATACTTCACCGCCTCGCTATAGGTCGCCTCCGCCTCGGCATCGGTATTGGCGACGCAGAGGATCTGGGTGAAGGCCATCCGGTGCGGATTGGGGTCCCCGCCGCGCCGCGCCACATAGTCCCAATAGGCATCCACCATCGGCTTGGCCGCATGCAGGCCGGAGAAGGAGAGGTGGCCGTAGCAGTAGTCGTTGTCGATCGTGAGGTCCCAGGTCTCGACCGAGCCGGAGCCAGGCACCCAAATCGGGAATTTCGGCTGGATCGGCTTGGGCCAGAGATTGACGTAGCGCAGCTTGTTGAAGCGGCCGTTGAAGGCGAAAGGCTCCTGCTCGGCCCAGGATTTCAGGATGAGCTGGCGCGCCTCCTCGAAGCGCTCGCGCAGCTCCACCGGGGGCATGCCGTAGGCGAACACGCTGTCCATCGGGGTGCCGAACACGAAGCCGGCGATCACGCGGCCCTGGGAGAGGCAGTCGATCCAGGCCATCTCCTCGGCCACCCGGGTCGGCGGGTTGTACAACGCGAGACTATCGCCGATGATGAGGATCGCGGCGCGCTCGGTGGTGTGGGCCAAAGCGGCGGCCAGGAGATTGGGCGAGGGCGTGACCGCGAAGGGGGTCTGGTGATGTTCGTTGACCGCGAGTCCGTCGAACCCGTCGCGGTCGGCCTGCTGCATGAGGCGGATGAACATGCGGCACATTTCGCCGACCACGTGGGGGTCAGCCAGGCGCTTGGGGGTATCGACCCAGCTGGAGAGCTTGGATTCGCGGAAATCCGCGGGCAGAGCGGGGTAGCTTGCCTCGGCGAACCAATGGAATTTCATGGCGCGGTGACCTCCTGCGGGGTGGCGTCCCCGTTTGCCGTGATGCTGCCTCACGGCGTGGAGAAGGCAAGGGCTTCTTTTTTGAAAAAAAGAAGCAAAAAACTTTTATCCGCCTGGTGTGTACCGCTCCCAGCCATCCCGAGAGGCAAGCCAACGGCAACATAGTCCCATTTTTTGGTT
>CAIYPH010000901.1 GCA_903928045.1 uncultured Rhodospirillales bacterium | reverse complement strand
GGGTGAGAGTTGCGTGTCGCAACCCAACCCTACCCACGGCCATCGCGATGGCCACTGACTGGCCTGCCTACGCCAGACTCTCGACGGTCGCTCCGGCAGGCCAGTCAGTCGCCTCCTACACCACGACAGGGGACACGACCGCGCGCCGCGCATGCTCTTATCCGGATGTGGCGGCAGCCTTTCCGCTCTTGCGGCCGAACATTCTGGTGACCGAACCGCACGCGCTGGTGCGGGAGGTTATTGTACGAGCTTTGAGCGCCGCGGGCTTTAACCCGATCGTGGCGAACGACCCCGCGCAGGCACGGGCGATATATCGCGACGTTCCGTTGTCCGGCTGCATCATCGACGTGTCTCGGAGCGGGGACACCAGCGCAGTGGAATTGTTGCGTTGGCTGCGGCGACAGGACGAAGCGATGCCGGTGGTGTTGACGTGCGGGATGGGGAGAGAGGAAGTCAGCCTGCGGCCCGACGACGCATTACGGATAATTGCCAAGCCGTTTGGCACCCGCCAGTTGATTGACATTCTAAGCGGCCTGATCACGCCATTCAGCGCCACCTGGGCCGCAACGGCGTGACCGGTTACGCTTGCTGATACAGAACCGCGGGCGCTTTAGGCGTGCTGCAGAGCGCGAATGCCTCCCGGGTCAGCTGCGTTCGAAGCCGCGCTTCAGTTCCCAGTCGGTGATTCGGCGGTCATATTCGAATTGTTCCCATTCGGCGGCGTGGACGTAGTGGTCGATGACGTTATCGCCCATGGCGGCGCGGAGCATTCTCGATTTGCGCAGGCTTTCGGTGGCGGCGCGTAGGGTTTTCGGGATGTCGCGCAGTTTCTTGCCGGTATAGGCATCGCCGCTGAAGGCGGGCTCGAGTGTGAGCGTGTTTTCGATTCCGGCGATGCCGGCGGCGATCAGGGCGGCGAAGGCGAGGTAGGGGTTGAGATCGGCGCCGCCGACGCGGCATTCCACCCGGATCGCCTTGCTCCCGGCACCGCACAGGCGGAAGCCCGCGGTGCGGTTATCGACGCTCCATACGGCGCGGGTGGGGGCGAAGGTGCCGGCCTGGAAGCGCTTGTAGGAATTGATGAAAGGCGCCAGGAAATAGGCGATTTCGCTGGCATGGGTGAGCTGCCCGGCCATGTAGTGGCGCATTAGCTCGGACATGCCGTGCTCGCCCTTGGGATCAACGAACAGCGGCTTTTTGCCGGCGGCGTCCCACAGGGATTGATGCACGTGGCTCGATGAGCCCGCGAGATCATAGCGCCACTTCGACATGAAGGTGACGGCCTTGCCCTGGCCGTGGGCGATCTCCTTGATGCCGTTCTTGAGGATGGCGTGGCGGTCCGCCATGTCCAGCGCTTCCGCGTAGCGGACGTTGATTTCCTCCTGACCGGGGCCCCATTCGCCTTTGGAGTTCTCGACCGGGATGCCCGCGCCGTGCAGCCCGTTGCGGATGGCGCGCATCACCGGCTCTTCCTTGGTGGTCTGGAAGATGTGGTAGTCCTCGATATAGGCACCGGCGGTCTTAGGCTCGTGGAATCGCTTGGCGGCGATCGCCTCGTAGCTTTCGTCGAACAAATAGAACTCTAGCTCCGAGGCGCAGAACGCCTTCATTTTCAGGGCCTTGAGCCGCTCGATCTGCTTCTTCAGCATGCTGCGCGGCGCGTGCGGCACCGGCTCGTGGTGGTGATCCAGCACGTCTGCCAGCACGAGAGCGGTGCCTTCGAGCCAGGGGATGCGGCGCAAAGTGGCGAGATCGGGCTTGAGCACGAAGTCGCCATAGCCCTGCATCCAGCTGGCCGCCGCGTAGCCTGGCACTGGCTCCATGTCGATGTCATCGGCCAGGAGGTAGTTGCAGGCATGGGTCTCGTCATGCGCGCCATCGACGAAGAATTGGGCGTGGAAACGCTTGCCGATAAGCTGGCCGGCCATGTCGGTGAAGGCGACCACCACGGTATCGATCCGCCCCGCGGCGACCTCCGCCTTGAGCTGCTCCAGGGTCAGCATACCGTTCATTGTCGTCTCCTCAGGTCAGGCGGAAAGCATTGGGCAGCAGGGCATCGAGCGGCAGTGTACCGACGCGATCGATGGTGACGGGCAGATCGGGCGGGCCAAATTCGGCCATTACCTGGCGGCAGGCGCCGCAGGGCATCAGCGATCCCGCCGGCGCGTCGGCTGCGGCATCGACGCAGGAAAGGGCGATGGCGGCGATGCGCCGGTGTCCGGCGGCGACGGCGGCGAAGATCGCGTTGCGCTCGGCGCAAATCGTCAGCCCGTATGAGGCGTTCTCGACGTTACAGCCGGTGAACAGGTCACCGCCGGCGATCACGGCTGCACCGACCCTGAAATTCGAGTACGGGGCGTAGGCGCTTTCTGCGGCTCCGCGCGCCGCTGCCAGAAGATCGTTCACGGATGGAGCGATACCGTTGCCACATCGAGCAGGCGCTCGAGCACTTCGCATTCCTGGGCTCCGGCGATGGCGTGCTGACCGCCAATGATGAAGCAAGGAACCCCGTTGATCCCCAGGCGATGGGCGCGCAGGTTTTCCAGGTGGATGCCGTCAGTGTCCGCATCGCTCAGCAGATATAGTCGGGCGGTGCGCGCGTCGACTCCACATTTTGTGGCAATCTCGGCGAGCGCCTCAATATCTCCGATGTCGCGCCCCTCACAGAAATGGGCAGCGAAGACGGCCTCAACGATCTCCGTTGCGACGCCGTGCCGCTCACCCAGTTTCACCAGGCGGTGCGCATCGACAGATGAGGGAGTGCGGCGGATCAGGTCGAAGCGGAATGCGACGCCTTCGGCATTGCCAATCTCAGCGATAGACAGGTTGAGCCGCTTGGCCCGGTCTTCACCACCGAACTTGCGGATCGCATATTCCGTATGAGATATCCCGGATCGGGGCATGTCGGGGTTGAGCAGGAAGGGGCGCCACGTCAGCTCGTACGTGTGGTCCCGACGCCGTTTCAAGGTCTGCAGAAGGCGGCGGACGCCGAGGTAACACCAGGGGCAGACGAGATCGTGGACGATCTCGATCTCCAGGTGGGCGCGCCGGGGCACAAGGATATTCATTGGTGGCGGAATGGCGGCTGCATACATGTCATTATCGCGACGGACGTCATGGTGACGCAAGCGGCTACATGGGCTCCATTGGGGGATCTGGATGACGGTCACATTGTACGAACTGGCTGGGGCTGACCCGGACCTGCGCTTCAGCCCCTATTGCTGGCGCATTCGCCTCGCGCTTGCCCACAAGGGCATCCCGATGCAGGGCGTTCCCTGGCGTTTCACTGAGAAGGATCGGATCGCCTTCTCCGGTGGAACGCGTGTGCCGGTGCTCGTGGACGGCGAAACGGTGCTCACCGATTCGTGGCGGATCGCCGAATATCTCGATGCGACCTATCCAGACGCCCCGCTGCTGCCGGTTGATAGCGCAGCGCGCGGCAATGTCCTGTTCATCAACGCCTGGGCGGACAGCATTCTGCATACTGCGATTGCCCGCTGCGTGGTGCGGGATATTCTTGATCTTCTGGCACCCCAGGATACCGCTTATTTTCGGCAATCACGCGAGCTGGCGATGGGGCGCCCGCTGGAAGACGTCGTCGCAGACCGCGCGAAATCGGGTCGTGCGGCGATCCACGCGGCTTTGGCGCCGGTGCGCAGGGTGTTGAGCGGGCAGAGGTGGCTCGCCGGACAAGCCCCTGGATATGCAGATTATATCCTGCTCGGGAGCCTACAATGGGCGCGCTGCGTCAGCCGTTTCGAGCTCATTGACGCCGAGGATTCTGTGGCGGCGTGGCAGCGGCGTGGGCTCGCACTGTTTGACGGACTGCTTGAGCGAGCAATGCGCGCCTAGCAGGGGGCTGAAAATCGCGTGGCGACGCGGCGTTGTGAACGCCACGCTTACGGCGATGTCGGCGGAGTTTGACGCGCTGTATGCGCCGGGCGGGCGTGAGTCGATCCCGCCGGAGCGGCTGTTGCGGGCGTTCTACACCATTCGTTCCGAGCGGCAGCTGGTGGAGCGAATTGGTTCGTCCTGCTGTTGCGCTGGTTTGTCGGCCTGGACATTGACGACCCGGTGTGGGGCGGCACCACCTTTGCCAAGACCCGCGACCGGTTGCTGGCCGGCGAGATCGCCACCAGGTTCCTCGCCATGGTGCTGGCGCAGCCGAAGGTGACGAGGCTGCTATCGAGCCAGCATTTCTCGGTGGACGGCACATTGCTGGAAGCCTGGGTGAGCACCAAGAGCATTCGGCCGAAGGATGGCCCGGGGCCGCCGCCCTGTGCGGGCGGTAGTGGCGAACAGGACTTCCAAGGCCAGAAACGTAGCAACGACACGCATGCCTCGACCACTGATTGCGATGCTCGGCTCTATAAGAAGGGACAGGGCAAGGAAGCAAAGCTCCGCCTTACGGAGAGGTGGCTCGGGAAATTCGGACAGAGCGATAGGT
>CAIYPH010000900.1 GCA_903928045.1 uncultured Rhodospirillales bacterium | reverse complement strand
GACCGGCCCGGCCGGCCGGCAATCCGCATATGTAGACCCACCGACATCATCGCTCCGCCCGTAACACTCTCGCGATAAAGGCAGTCGAAGGTCTGGCGCAAATAATCATAGAAATCGACCCCAGTGCTGAACCCGGCCGGGTTGGTCAGCTTCGAGTCATTCGCGTCCATCGTGTAGGGAATGACCAAATGCGGCCGCCCGTGGCGCGTGTCCCAATCCGGCAGATCGTCATTGTAGGCATCGCTGTCGTAGAGAAATCCGCCCTCCTCAACCAGCAGCCGTCGTGTGTTCACTGAAGCACCGGTGCGGCAATACCAGCCGAGCGGTCGCGCCCCCATCGTCTGTTCCAGCGAGGCGATGGCGCGGCGGATATGCGTACGCTCCTCATCCTCGGACAGCAGCCAGTGCTTCTCCCAGCGCCAGCCATGGCAGCAGATATCATGCCCGGCATCGACAATCGCCCGCGCCGCCGCGGGGTTGCGCTCCAGCGCCAGCGCGCAGGCAAACACAGTCAGCGGCACGTCGGCGTCCTTGAACAGCTTCATCAGCCGCCAGAACCCGACCCGGCTGCCATATTCGTAAAGGCTCTCCGCATTCATGTCCCGCATACCCGCCGGCACACCGGTCACTCCTTCGAGCAGCCCGGTTTCCGGCCCCGGATCGCCGTCGAGGATACTCGCCTCGGAACCCTCCTCGTAGTTCATTACGAAATTCACGGCGAGCCGCGCGCCATCCGGCCATTGCGGATCGGGTCGGTTGGCACCGTAGCCGATGAGGTCGCGGGGGTAGGAGGGGTCGGTCATGCGGTCAGCTCCGGTTCTCGCCTATAGGTGCCACCCCCCGGCCCTCCACGGCAAGGCCCGCCGCCGGTTCAGGCCGCCGCCGCCCGCAACCTCGCGCGCACCCGCTCGCGATGGATCGTATAGAGCCCACTCGCGATGATAACCGCGGCGCCGACCAGCGTCTGCGCATCCGGCAAGCTGTCGAACACCAGGTAACCCGCCGTGGTCGACCAGATCAGCTGGATATAGCTGAACGGCGCCAGCAGTGACGCAGCGGCGTAGCGATAGGCCTGGATCATCCAGTACTGCCCAACCGTGGCCAACGTCCCAAGCGCGATATTGAGCGCAAGCAAAGGCAGGCTCGGCATGACGAAGTTGAACGGCACCGCCGCGCTCAGCAGCACGAAGCCGATCACCCCGGTCCACAGCATGGTCGCCGAGGTATCCTCGCGCCCGGCGACGCGGCGGGTGAAAATACTGGCGAAGGCCCAAGCCAGTGACGAGCCCAGCACCAGAAACGCGGCCGGCTGAAACGCCCCGGTGCCCGGCCGAATGACGATCAGCACACCGGCAAACCCGACCACGATCGCGATCCAGCGCCGCACCCCTACCACTTCGCCAAGCATCGGCACCGACAAGGCAGTGATCAGCAGCGGTGAGACGAATCCCACCGAGGCGGCGTCAGCAAGCGGCAAGTACCGCAGCGCGACAATGAACAGCAGCATAGAGGCCACCATCATCACGCCGCGCAAAACCTGCACGCCCGGGTATTTCACCCGCACCCGCATCCGTCCCTGCCGCAGGTTCACCAGCAGAACCGCGACAAGAAACGTCACATAACGAAGCCAGCCGATCTCGATCACCGGGATATGGTTGCCCAGGATCTTCGCCATCACATCGGTGATCGAAAAGCAGAGCGTCGCCGACAACAGCAACAGCACGCCCCGCATCGGGTTATCCATCGGTGGTCGGGTCTCAGCTTGGGAAGACCAATCAGAAACGCCAGCGCCCGGCGCGCCGCAAGCGCCGGGTCTGGGACGCAGGCATGCGGCCGGCCCGGCGAAGGGCCGCCCGGCTGGCCTCAGGGAGTCGCCACGTAGCTGTCACGCCGCGGATCTGCCGCGCCGGTCTTGGCTGATGTGTCGGGGTTGATGGCGATGCCTTGCATGCCGCCCACCGTCATCGTCCAGGCCGGGGTGTCTTCGATCCCGTGGCCGCGGGCCTTCAACTGCGCCAGCACGGCGGGGTCGAAGCGGGCTTCCGGCTGCACGCGGGTGCCGTCCCACAGGCGGGCACGGGGGGCTTCGATGGCGTCTTGCAGGCCGAGGCCGAAGTCCTTGAACTGGACCATCGCCTGCGCCTGGGTCTGGCAGATGCCGTAGCTGCCGGGGGTGCCGAGGGCGAGGACGGGCTTGCCGTCGGCGCGGGTGGAGACGGTGGGGGCGGTGCAGATGGCGAGTTCGACGCCGGGGGTCAGCGGGTTGGTGGCGCCGGGGGTGATTTCGCCCCAGTAGAGGAAGTTGTTCATGCACACGCCGGTGCCGGGGATCACCACGCCGCAGCCGAACAGGCCGCCGAGCGACTGGGTGATGCAGATCACGTTGCCCTCGGCATCGGCGATGGAG
>CAIYPH010000899.1 GCA_903928045.1 uncultured Rhodospirillales bacterium | reverse complement strand
GCCCCGCCGCACCGCCACCCCCACGCGCGCCCGCCGCGCCTCCGTGCGCCGCGCAACTCAGCCCGCCCGCACCCCGCCCAAAGCCACACCGCGGCCCGCGCCGATGCCGCGCGCGCCGCTCGTGGCCCTTCCGCGCCCCCTCATCGCCCGCCCGCGCCCGCCGCTTTTTCAAAACCGCCCGGACCGCCCGCGCCGACTCACGTCCTATTTGTTCCGATTATTTAACATTCAGCCAGTCTTGCCATTGAACATCACCCCAACCCGCGGCAACACCTCGGCAATCAGCCGCCCTGTCTGCGCCAGAACATGCGCGCCCCCCGGCACCATCGGCCGTAAGATGAATTTCTCCACCCCCACCGCCACGAACGCCCCCACGCGCGCCAGGATATCGTCGGCATCCCCGATCGCGAACGCCTCCGCCGGATCGCGCCCCGTCCGCTTGCGAAACGCCTCCATCGCCGGCTGCACAGCGGGGTCGTCCCGCCGCCCGAAATGGAACGCCATCCCCGCCCCGTAATGATCCTCGTCGATCCGCCGCCCCGCCACCGCGCACGCCGCCTTGATCGCCGCCACAATCCGCCCCGCCTCCGCCGGCGGCTCCGACCCCGCGATCCACCCCGTCCCCACCCGCGCCGTCCGCGCGAACGCCGCCTCCGAAGACCCGCCAATCCACACCGGCAACTCCGCCTGCACCGGCCGCGGCAAAATGGATGCCCCGCGCAAAGTGGTGAATTTTCCAGCGAAATCAACGCTTTCTTCGCGCCACAACCGCCGCATCACCTCCAGCCCCTCATCGGTCCGCCGCCCCCGCGTCCCGGTCTCCAGCCCCAACGCCTTCCACTCCGGCGACAACGGAGACCCGATCCCGAAAGCGGGTAACAACCGCCCGCCCGAAAGAAAATCAATCGTCGCGCATTGCTTGGCCAGCAACACCGGATCACGAAACGCGATCGACACCACGTTCATCCCGAACTTGATCCGCCGCGTCCGCCCCGCCAGCGCCGCCATCGCGGTCATGCTCTCCAGGATCGGCGTCCGGCTGATGATCCGGTCGGTCTGCCACAGCGAGTCCACCCCGCCCGCCTCGCACATATCCACCCAGCGCCAGAACGCACCCGCCTCCTCGAAAGGAAAATCCATCAGGCCAAGGCCGATCGAAACCGTCATCTGCATCCTCCCGCGACCCCCAAGCTTGGCGCGGCCCGCCGCCCCTGGCAATGTCGCCGCCACGAACCAAAAGGAGAGAAACGATGCTGATCGGCGCCTCGATGTTTTTCACCGACTATTCAATGTCCCCCGCCGCCCTCGCGCGGGCCCTGGAGGAGCGCGGGTTCGAATCCGTCTGGGCGCCCGAGCACTCCCACATCCCCGTCAGCCGCAAAACGCCCTTCCCGGGCGGCGGTGATCTGCCCAAGCGCTACTACGACTGCATGGACCCCTTCGTGTCGCTGACCGCCGCCGCCACCGTCACCACCACCCTCAAAGTCGGAACCGGCGTCTGCCTGGTCAATCAGCGCGACCCGATCCAGACCGCCAAACAGGTCGCCTCCCTCGACCAACTCTCCGCCGGCCGCTTCCTGTTCGGTATCGGCGTCGGCTGGAATGAGGACGAGATGAACAACCACGGGACCAAGCTCGAGGACCGTGCTCAGGTCACCCGTGAACGCATCGAGGCGATGAAGGAGATCTGGACCCGCTCCAAGGCCGAGTATCACGGCGACTTCGTAAACTTCGACCCCATCATGGCCTGGCCGAAGCCGGTGCAAAAACCCTACCCGCCCATCATCGTCGGTGGCGCCTTCCCGCAAGGCCCCCGCCGCGCGCTGCGCTACGGCAATGGCTGGATCCCCGTCACCGGCCGCGCCAGCGTGGAAGGGATGGCCCGCGCCATCGAGGGCCTCGCCAAAATGGCCGCCGAAACCGGCCGCGACCCGGCGGACTGCCCGGTCTCGATGTTCGGCGTCCGCGAGGACCGCGACGAAGCCCGCCAGTTGCGGGACCTCGGGGTCGCCCGCGCCGTGGTCGCGCTCGATTCCGCCAAGGAGGACGAAATCCTCCCCATCCTCGACCGCTGGGCCACGATCATCCGCGGCCTCGCCTGAGCCTCACCAGGCCGCAATGATGTCCTTCACGGCCGGCACCGCCAGCGCGGCGAAAGCCAGCAACGTGGGGACATCTGCCGGGCTGTACCAGTGCGCGTCATGCAGTAGGTTCATCATGCCGATCGTGGTGCCGCCCCAGCGGATCGGCACGTTGACGCAGCTTTCGCAACCGAGCGAGCGGATCAGCTCGTGGTCGAAGAACACCGCCTTGATCTCCTCGTAATCGTTGAGGAACCGGCACTCGCCCTCCATCAGCCGCGCCTGCAACTGCGCGGTGATCGGCTTGCTGCCGCCGACGAGATAGGCGTCGGGCATGTTGGAGTAGTAGCGCTGGTTCTCGCCACGGTCCCAGTTGAGCACCAGCACGGTGAACAGCTTGTGGCCGATGGTCGCCTTCGTCGCCGCATCCAGCGCCGCTAGCCGGGTTGCGGTGGTGTCGGCCAGGCTGGCGGCGATGAAGTGTGGGGTGGGATCGGGACGCGTCATGTGGATCTCCTGGGTCAGCCGCGCAAACGGCCGCCATTGGGGTCATGCAAGGGGCGGGCGGTGATGGTGGCGCGGCATTCGGTGCCGAGCACGTCGATGAGGAATTCCCCGCCATCGGCCGCGAGGTCGGCGGGCAGATATCCCATGGCGATCGACTGGCCGACCGCATGGCCCCAGCCGCCGGAGGTGACGTGGCCGACCGGCTTGCCGTCTTTCAGGATCACCTCGTAGCCGACGACGTCAGCATGCGGGGCATCGACCACGAAGGCGCAGAATTTGCGTTTCGGCCCGGTGGCGCGCTCCGCCAGCACCGCGTCACGGCCGATGAAATCGGGCTTGGCGAACTCGATGAACACATCGAGCCCGGTTTCGGCGGGGGTGTAGTCGGGCCGGAAGTCCTTGTTGAAGGAGCCGTAGTTCTTCTCGAGCCGCAGCGAGGAGATCGCCCGCCCGCCGTAGTGCTTGAGGCCCAGGCCCTCGCCGGCGGCGAGCAGGTCCTCGTAGAGCTGGCTGAGATAGTCGGGGGTTACCCAGATCTCGTAGCCAAGCTCGCCGGTGAAGCCGCAGCGCTGCACGATGGCCGGCGACAGGCCGACCGCCATTTCGCGCACCGCGAAGAACTTGAACCCGGCGTTGGAGACATCGCCATCCGCCAACCGCTCCAGCAGCGCGCGGGAATTGGGGCCGGAGATGGCGAACCCCGCCAGCGTGGAGCACACCGAGCGCACCTGCACGGTCGCCGGCGGATTCTGCGCCTTCAGCCAGCGCATATGGAACGCCTCGGCGAACCCGGAGCCGACGATGAGGCAGCGCTCCTCGCTCAAGCACGCGATGGAGAGATCACCCATAATCCGCCCGCGCGGATTGAGCATCGGCGCGATCGCCATGCGGCCGGGCTTGGGGATCTTGCAGGCGAACACGCGATCAAGCCAGGCGCGGCTACCGGGGCCGGTGACTTCGTATTTGCCGTAATTGGAGGTCTCGTAGAGCCCGACGGCATTGCGCACCGCGAGGCACTCGGCCTTCACATGCTCGAACGCCTCGGAGCGCCGATAGGT
>CAIYPH010000898.1 GCA_903928045.1 uncultured Rhodospirillales bacterium | reverse complement strand
GGGAAGCTGCCGTTCTACCATTGAACTACACCCGCATCCCGGTCGCCCGGCGCGAGATGCTTATAAGCTGCCCGTGCTTCGTGTGCAATTGTCACTGCGCCACGCCGCCTGCCACGATTCCTCAGAACAGCGTGAGCTGCTTCTCGGCCATGCCTTTCGGCGCGTCCGGTACGCTGAACTGCGTGGTGTCCAGGCTCTCGCGGTTATCAAGTCCATGCTGTTTTGCGGCGATGGCAAAGCGCCGGGACAACATATCGGCGTAGACTCCAGTGCCGCTGAAACGCTCGCCGTACTTGGCACTGTTGAGCCCGCCGGCGCGAGTCTCGCGGATCAACTCCAGCACGTGACGGGCGCGATCTGGGAAATGCTGGTTCAGCCAGTCCTCGAAGATCTGCTTCAACTCATGCGGCAGCCGCAGCAGGATATATCCGCCCCATCGGGCGCCGGCGAGCGCCGATGATTCGAGGATGCGCTCCATCTCGGCGTCGTTGAGCGCCGGGATCATCGGGGCAGCGAGCACGCCGGTGGGGATGCCGGCGCGGGAGAGCTGAGCGATGGCATCGAGCCGCTTGGCCGGCGTCGCCGCCCGCGGCTCCATCCTCCGCGCCAGCGTGCCGTCGAGCGTGGTCACCGAGAGGCATACGCGGACAAGGTTGCGCTCGGCCATGCGGTGCAGCACGTCGATATCCCGCAGCACGCCGGCGGACTTGGTGACGATGGTGACGGGATGGCCGAAGCGCTCCAGCACCTCCAACACGGCGCGGGTGAGCTTCAGAGTGCGGTCGACCGGCTGGTAGGGGTCGGTGTTGGAACCGAGCGCGATCGGGCGCGCCACGTAGCCGGGCTTGCGCAGCTCCTTCTCCAGCAGCTCCGCCACGTCGGGCTTGAACAGCAGCTTGGTTTCGAAATCGAGGCCGGGCGAGTAACCGAGATAGGCATGGCTCGGACGTGCGTAGCAGTAGACGCAGCCATGCTCGCAGCCCCGATACGGGTTGATCGCGCGGTCGAAACCGAGATCTGGGCTCTGATTATAGCTGATCACGCTGCGGGCGGCGTCGCGCAGCAGAGTGGTGGGCAGCGGTGGTAGATCGGCGAGGTCGGCGGTCAGCGTGTCCCAGCCGTCATCGAAGGGCGTGGCGGCGGTCGGCTCGAAGCGGTTGGGCGGGTTGACGATGGCGCCACGCCCCTTGCGCTCGCCCACCGGCAAGGTTGAGACCGAAGCCGGCGCCGGCGGAATCGAAATCGTCGCCCGGTTGCGCGCCGGCGGGCGCAGGCGGATGATGCTGCTCGCCGGCACATCGTCGTCATAGGTCTCGACATGCTCAATCTCGCGCACCAGCTCGCGCCGCCCCTGATAAGGCGCGAATTGCATCTCGGTGCGATCCGTCTCAAAATCCCGCATGGTGAGGTTCTCCATCCGTTCCGGCGGTAACTTCGCAAACCTGATGCGCGGGGTCAAGAACAGAGTATGAACCTGGATCAGATTTCCGTCGTCATCCCGACCCTGAATGCCGCCGCCACGCTGCCGGCCACATTGGAGGCGCTCGGTCCGGTCGGCGAGATCGTCATCGCCGATGGCGGTAGCCACGACGGCACGATAGAGACCCGGGGGGCCCGGGTCATCGCCGCCCCACGCGGCCGCGGAAGCCAGATCGCCGCCGGTGTAGCCGCGACAACCCGCCCCTGGCTGCTGCTACTCCATGCCGACACTCGCCTCGCGCCCCGCTGGCGGGAGGTCGCCGCTGGTCATATGGCCAGCCGAACACACCAAGCCGGCTATTTCCGCCTCCGCTTCGATAGCGACGACCCGCGGGCCCGGCGTATCGAGCGGATGGTCGCCTGGCGCTGTCGGGCCTTCGCTATGCCCTATGGTGACCAGGCGCTGCTGATCCATCGTGACCTGCTGGAGGCCGTCGGTGGAATGCGGGCTATTCCGCTGATGGAAGACGTCGATCTTGTCCGCCGGCTCGGCCGCGCCCGGCTGGCGCCGCTGGGCGCCGATGCACTGACCTCGGCGCTGCGCTACGAGCGCCAGGGCTGGCTGCGCCGGCCGCTGCGCAATCTTTGCTGCCTTTCGCTCTATTTGCTTGGCGTGCCGCCACGGACAATCGCGCGGCTCTACGGATGAGGGACCTCGCCATCGTCTTCGGCCGCGCGCCCCGCCTCGGCACGGTGAAGCGGCGGCTGGCGCGGGAGATCGGCGATCGCGCCGCGCTGGGCTTCCATGTGGCGCAGCTCAACGCCCTGCTGCACGGCCTCGCGCGAGACCGGCGATGGCAAACGCTGCTGGCACTGACGCCGGATCGCGCCTCGGCGCGCGTGCCCCACGGAGTCATGGTGATGCATCAGGGGCGCGGCGACCTCGGCGCGCGTATGCAGCGCGCGCTCGCCCGCGCAAGGCGAGCCGTGCTGGTGGGGTGCGACATCCCCGGCATCGGCCCCGCCGACATCGCTGCCGCTTTCGCCGCGCTGGGCCGAGCCGATGCGGTGTTCGGCCCGGCGGTGGACGGCGGTTTTTGGCTCGTCGGCCTCGGCCCACGGCGCCCCGCTCGGCCATTCGCCGGCGCCCGCTGGTCGAGCCCCGCCGCACTCGCCGACACGCTACGCAATTTCACCCGCTACCGCGTCGCATTCGTGCGCGAAGCGCGCGACGTTGATACGCTTGCCGACCTCATCGCCACCGGAGCAAAGAATGTGCCCGGCGTCACGTTTCCTGCCGGACGATGACAATTGATCGGCAGAGAGAGGAAGCACTTCTTCTTTTAAAAAAGGAAGCAAAAAACCTTTGTTCATTTGACGGGTGCCGCTCTCCACCCTCCGCGGGGTGTACGCCAACGGTATGGAGCCGAATAAAAAGGTTTCTGGTTGTTTTTGTTCACAAAAAAACCTTCCTCCCTACTCCGCCGCTTTCAAATGCTCCTGCAACCGCGGCATCAGCTCAACCAGGTTGCAGGGCCGATGCCGGTTGTCGAGCTGCCAGACCAGGATGTCGTCCCACGCGTCCTTCACGGCGCCGGTGGAACCGGGCAAAGCGAACAGATAGGTGCCACGCGCCACGCCGCCGATCGCGCGGGACTGCATGGTGGAGGTGCCGATCTTGGCGTAGCTCAGCATGCGGAACAGCTCGCCGAACCCTTCGATCTTCTTTTCCAGCACCCGATCGAACGCTTCGGGCGTCACGTCCCGCCCGGTGATCCCGGTGCCGCCGGTGGTGATCACGCAGTCGATCGCTGGGTCGGCGATCCAGCCCTCGAGCAGGCTGGCGATCCGGTCCGCCTCGTCCTTCTCGATCGCGCGCACCGCGACCGTGTGCCCAGCGGCGGTGATCCGCGCGGCCAGCGTGGCGCCTGAGGTGTCGGTTTCCAGCGTCCGTGTGTCTGACACCGTCAGCACGGCGATATTCACCGGCAGGAAGGAGCGAGATTCATCAATGCGGGACATGGCGCGTCTCCCTTGCGTCCAACCACTCTAGGCCGCGAACCCGGACCAAGGAAGAGCGGCCTCCGCCACCCTCATCGCACCGTATTGCGCGGCACATCGCGAAACGGGCGATCGCTGTCGATGCTCGGCTCGCGTGGCATTTTCAGCACCCGTTCGGCGATGATGTTGCGCTGGATTTCGTCCGTCCCCCCGGCAATCGAGGTCGCCGGCACCGAGACCAGGATTTCCGCGATGACGCCGTCGAGCGGGCTATCCGCCCCCGTCAGCAATGCGTTGGCGCCGGACATCGCGGTGTGCAACCGCGCCGCGGCGCGCGCCACGTGACTGGCGGCAAGCTTGCCCAGCGAGCCTTCCGGCCCCTGCGGCCGCCCGAGCGCCTGGGCGGCGCGGGCGCGGCGCGCGGTCCATTCGGCGGATTTCGCCATGATCAGCAGCTTCGCAAGATCCTGCCGGATAACGGGATCATCGATCGCGCCGGTCTGCCGGGCCCGCGGCATCAGCAGATCGACCCGCCCGGCCCGCTGCGGATACCACTTGTAGGGCTCCATAACGGTCGCGATTTCCGCGCGCTCTTCCTGGTAGATCCGCTCCGGCCGGCTGCTGCCCTGCGGCGAACTGCGCAACCCATCGGCGCCGCGCCGCTCATGCATCAGCGTCGTGGTGGTCACCTCCCAGCCATCCCCGACATTCGCCACCAGCATTTCCGGTGGAACCAGCGCGTCGGTGATGAACACCTGGTTGAACGAGGCATGCCCGTTCATCTGCCGGAGCGGCTGCACGCTGACGCCGGGCTGCTTCATGTCGAGAATGAAGTACGAGAGCCCCTTGTGCTTGCGCTGGTCCCAGTCGGTGCGCGCCAGCAGCAGGCCCCAATCGGCCTTGTGGGCGGAAGTGGTCCACACCTTCTGGCCGTTGACCACCCAGTGATTGCCCCGCATCTCCGCCCGTGTCACCGCTCCGGCGACGTCGGAACCACTGCCTGGCTCGCTGAACAGCTGGCACCAGGTGTCCTCGCCGGTCATGCTGCGGCGGAGGAACTTCTCCTTTTGCAGGTCCGAGCCATGAGCGAGGATGGTGGCCGAGGCCAGCACCCTTATCCCGGCTCTCGCGACACCAACCGCGCCGATCCGGGCCATCTCTTCATCGACCACCGGCGCCAGGCCCGCCGGCAGATCGAGCCCGTACCATCGCTTCGGCCAGGTCGGCGCCCCCCATCCGGAGTCGATCAGGATGTTGCGCCATTCGACCAGCCCACGATTAGGGTCCCAGTTCGCTTCAAGCCAGGCGCGGCAGGCCGCGCGGACGGCAGCTTCGGTGTGTTCCATCGCGGCGCTCCTCACGCGGCCCAGTTGCGCATCATGATTTCGCGGTGGTGCTGCCCGTCGCCGAACAGCACTTCGGAGCTTTTCGCACGCTTGAACCAGAGATGGGTGTCGTTGTCCCAAGTGAAGCCGATCCCGCCATGGATCTGGATGGCGTGGATCGCGGTCTGCACATAGGCATCCGCCGCGCCGGCCTTGGCGAGCGAGGCCACGGCGAGCGCATCGGCATCCCCGTCATCAATGGCGGCCGCGGCATAGTAGGCGGCCGACTTCGCCAGCTCCACCTCCAGCAGCATTACCGCCTGCTTGTGCTTCATCGACTGAAAGGAGGCGATCGCGCGGCCGAACTGCATGCGCATCATAGCATAGGCCAGCGCGTCCTCGCGCAGCCGCTCGGCCCCGCCGACCATCTCGTTGGTCAGCGCCACCGCCGCCTCCATCATGGTGCGCCGATACGGCCCCGCAGCCTTGCCCGCCGCGCCGACCGGCCGCGCCGCGACACCATCGAACGTCAGCCGCGCCAGTTTCCGCGTCGGGTCCATCACCGCAAGCGCCTGCCGATCCAGCCCGGCCACTCCCGCCTCGACGGCGAATAGCGACAGCCCCTCCTCCCCCACGGTCCCCGGGGCGCGGGCCAGCACGAGGATGAGATCGGCGGTCGCCCCATCGATCACGAAGCTCTTATGCCCATCGAGCCGGCAGCCATCCCCCTCCGGCGTGGCGATGACCGTAGTCGCCGCCCCCTCCCAACGCCCCGCATCCTCCGCCGAGGCCAGCGTCGCGATCGTCTCACCCGCTGCTATCCCCGGCAGCAGCAACGCCCGATCCGCCTCACTCCCGCCATGCAGGATCGCTCGCGCCGCCAATGCGGTCGCCAGATACGGCGCCGGCACCAGCGCGCGGCCCATCTCCTCCAGCACGATGCACAGCTCGGCGAACCCGAACCCGTAGCCGCCATACGCCTCGGGAATCGCGATCGCGCTCAACCCCAGCGCCCCATCGATCTGCCGCCAGCCCTCGCGCTCCCACCCCGCCGCGGTCGCCATCAGCCGGCGCACCTCCTTGGTCGGCACGCGCTCGGTGAGCAGCCGGCGCAGATTGGCCCGGAACTCGTCCTGCTCGGCGGAGAAACTGAACTTCATGGACATTGCCTTCTGGCTTGCTTGGGTCTGCGTTGGAGAGGTGTTCTTTTTGTGAACAAAAAGAACCAAAAAAACTTTTTATTCCACTCCATGCCGTTGGCGTACACCCCGCGGACACTGGGGAGCGGTAGACACCAGGG
>CAIYPH010000897.1 GCA_903928045.1 uncultured Rhodospirillales bacterium | reverse complement strand
TTGGAAAAAAAGGAGCAAAAAACTTTTATCCGCTTGGTGTGTACCGCACCCACCTATCCGAGAGGTGTACGCCAACGGCATGGAACGGAATGAAAAGTATTTTTGGTTCTTTTTGTTCACAAAAAGAACAGTCCCTCTATCCTGTCGCTGCCTCTGGAAGACCATTTTAAGTATCAAACGGACAAGGTTATGAACCGCGCCCAGGCCGCTTCGAAGCGCGCGAGATTGTCCGCCGTATAGGCCGCATAGTCGAAATCGATCGCGGAATGGGCTTCGGAGACCATGCTCCATAGTGTCTCGCGCAGCAGGGCGGCGCATTTCACCGCCGCGAAGCGCCGCAGCCGGGGCTTGTCGGGCACCGCGCCGAAGTAGGAGGTCAGCATCGCCACTTCCTCCTCCCCGGTGAAGCCGTTATTGGCCGCGAGGCCGCCGAGATCGAACAAGGGCGTGCCGAAGCCGGCATAGTCCCAGTCGATCAGCCACAGCCGCGCCCCGTCATCGATGAAATTCCCGGCCAGCAAATCATTATGGCCAAATACGCTGCGCTCGCCGCCGGCGGCGGTCTCCAGCGATGCGGCGGCGTCGAGCAGGCCCGGCAGGCGGGCGGCATGCGGCGAGGCGGCGTCGGCGAGGGTGGCGGCGTAGTCGCGGATGATGTGGAACACGTCGAAGGCCAGCACCGGCCCGCGCAAATGCCGCGCGACCTCGCGATGCGCCCGCCCGACCAGGCCGACGCAGCGCGCCCAGCTCCGCCGCACGTCCTCGGCCGCGAGGGTACGGCCGTCGATATGGTCGATCACCAGCACGCCCGGCCCGGCATGGCGCACCGCGGGCGAGACCCCGGCCGCTGCCGCCGCGCGGCTCGCCGCATGCTCGTTGAAGCGCATCACGCCGTGCACCGGGATATCGCCGCCGAGGCGCACCACGTAGCGCGCGCCGGCATCGTCCACCACGAAGTTGCGGTTGGTCATCCCGCCGCCGAGCGGCGCGATCTCGATCCTCCCGCGCCAGCACGGCAGCGCGCGCACCACATCGACGTCCTCCACCGATTTCCTCCGCCATTCCAGTGCGACTCTAACTGCCGGTATGATCCCTGCAACCCAGGAGGAATGATCATGCTTCGCCTCTCCGCCGCCCAGGCCCGCCGCATCGCGCTCGCCGCCACTGGCCTCGCCGCGCACCGCCCGGCGGCGGCGGGGCGGCGGCACATTGTCGCGGCCAATGCGCGGCTCGGCATGTTCCAGATCGACAGCGTCAACATCCTCGCCCGCGCCCATCTGATGCCGCCCTTCTCGCGGCTTGGCGCCTATGACATGGCCGATTTCGAGGCCGCCGCGTGGGGGCAGCAAGGGGGGGGCCGCAAGCGGGCGATGTTCGAGACCTGGGCGCATGAGGCCTGCCTGGTGCCGCTGGCGACCTGGCCGCTGCTGCAATGGCGGATGGACCGGCAGGACCGCAGCAAATACAGCGTCGGCCTCGCCGCCCAGCTCGCCAATGAACGCCCGGACTTCATCGCCAGCGTGCTCGGCCAAATTCGCGAGCGCGGCGCGCTGGCGGCGGCCGAGCTTACCGGCGGCGGCAGCGCGACCGGCAAATGGTCGGGCTGGTCCGA
>CAIYPH010000896.1 GCA_903928045.1 uncultured Rhodospirillales bacterium | reverse complement strand
CGATGGTGATGGGCAGGGTGATGTGGTCGGCCCATTTGCGCACGATGGTCTCGAGGCGCATCGGCTCGAGGAATTCCTCGGCATCGGCCTTGATGTGCAGGATCACGTCGCTGCCGGCCATCTCGCGGCTGCCCGGCGCCAGCGTGTATTCGCCCCGCCCCTCCGAGGCCCAGATCCAGGTCTCCTCGCTGCCGGCCTTGCGGCTGACGAATTCGACGCGGTCCGCCACCATGAAGGAGGAGTAGAAGCCGACGCCGAACTGGCCGATCAGGCTGGGCCGCTCCTCGGGCTTGGCGTTGGCCAGCGTCTCGGTGAAGGCGCGGGTGCCGGAGCGGGCGATGGTGCCGAGATGGGCCATCAGCTCCTCGCGGGACATGCCCATCCCCTCGTCGGAGATGGTGATGGTGCGGGCCGCCTTGTCCGGGCTGATGCGCAGCTTGGCGCCCTCGGGCACCGCCAGCGCTGGGTGGGTCAGGCTCTCGAAGCGGCGGCGATCGACCGCGTCGGCCGCGTTGGCGACCAGCTCGCGCAGGAAGATCTCGCGCTCCGAATAGAGCGAATGCACCACGAGATCGAGCAGACGGCCGACCTCGGCCTCGAATCCGTGTTTTTCGGCCCCGGTCTTCTCAGTTGTCGTATCCATCAGAAAGTCACCTCCGTGTCGGGCCGGCATATGCGGCCCCGCAGCGGCGATTTCAATGGTTTCGCGGGCTGTCATGGTTTCGGTGCTTGCATTCCGCAGTGCAACACACAACCATCTGACCATGTCGGGATTCGCACCGTCCTTCCCCCTGCTGGGGCATCGCGTGAAAGCCGTTCTCGGCCCGACAAACACGGGCAAGACCCATCTCGCCATTGAGCGCATGCTGGCGCATTCCTCGGGGATCATCGGCTTCCCGCTGCGCCTGCTCGCCCGCGAGAACTACGACCGCATGGTGGCCAAGAAGGGCGCGCGCTACGTGGCGCTGATCACCGGGGAAGAGAAGATCGTGCCGCCCGAGGCGCGGTGGTTCTCTTGTACAGTGGAAGCCATGCCGCTCGACCGGCATGCGGAATTCCTGGCCGTTGACGAAATCCAGCTCTGCGCCGACCCCGATCGCGGACATATCTTCACCGATCGGCTGCTGCATGCACGCGGCATGGTGGAGACGATGTTTCTCGGCGCCGAGACCATCCGCCCGCTGCTGCACCGCCTGGTGCCGGAGGCGATCGTCGAAACGCGGCCGAGGCTGTCCCGGATCACCCATGCCGGGGTGACCAAGCTGACCCGCCTGCCGCCGCGCAGTGCCGTGGTCGCTTTCAGTGCCGCCGAGGTCTACGCCATCGCCGAGCTGATCCGCCGGCGCCGCGGCGGCTGCGCCGTGGTGATGGGGCGGCTGAGCCCGCGCACCCGCAACGCCCAGGTCGCGCTGTATCAGGCGGGCGAGGTCGATTTCCTGGTGGCGACCGATGCCATCGGCATGGGCCTTAATATGGATGTCGACCACGTCGGCTTCGCGCGGCTGACCAAGTTTGACGGCCATCGCCCGCGCCATTTGCTGGCCAGCGAGGTAGCGCAGATCGCCGGTCGCGCCGGGCGGGGCATGCGTGACGGCACCTTCGGCTCCACCGGCGAGTGCCCGCCGCTCGATGAGGACATCGTGCGGGCGGTGGAGGAGCACCAGTTCGAGCCGCTGGAGCAGCTGTGCTGGCGCAATGCGGCGCTCGATTTCACCTCGCCCGACCTGCTGCTCGCCAGCCTCAACGCCCCGCCGCCACGCTATGGCCTGGTGCGCGGCAACGAGGCGACCGATGTTGAGACTCTGGGCGTGCTGATGCAGGACCCCGATATAAGTGCGCTCGCTCGCACGCGCCGACGCGTCGGGTTGCTATGGGAGGCCTGCCAGATCCCGGATTTCCGCAAGCTCGCCGATGATACCCACACCAAGCTCTGTGCGCGGGTGTTCACCCATATCGCACGCGAGGGGCGGCTACCGACCGACTGGATCGCCGGGCAGATCAACGCGCTCGGCCGCGCCGATGGCGATATCGACACGCTGATGCAGCGCCTCGCCGGCGTGCGGGTCTGGACCTATATCGCCGCGCGCGGAGACTGGCTGGAGGATGCTGCGCATTGGCAGGCCCGCGCCCGCGAGGTCGAGGACATGATCTCGGACGCGCTGCACGAGCGGCTGATCGCCCGCTTCGTCGATCGCCGTGCCGCGCACCTGATGCGCCGGCTGGACGCCGCGGAGGGGCAGGACCTGCTCTCGGCGGTAACGCGGCGCGGCGAGGTGGTGGTGGAAGGCCATCCGGTCGGCCATATCGAGGGCTTCACCTTCCTGCCCGATCCGCTGACCGAGGGCGACGCGCGCAAGCTGGTGCTGCGCGCCGCCCGCCGCGCATTGGGCGAGGAGATGCCGCGCCGGGTGGCCCGGCTGGAGGCAGCGGAGGATTCCGAGTTCGCCCTGGTTCCTGGCACGCCGGTGATGCTGACCTGGGAGGGCGCGCCGATCGGACGGCTGCGGGCCGGCGCTTGGGCGCTCCGCCCGCTCGCCGAGGCCGCGGACAGCGCCTATCTCGATGGCGCCCAGCGCGAGCGCATCCGGGTGCGCTTGCAACGCTTCTGCGATACGCGGATACGCGAGGGCCTGGCCCCGCTGTTCGCCGCACTGCGAACCGAGGATGCCGCGCTGCGTGGCGTGCTGCACCGCCTAGGTGAGGCGATCGGCGTGATCGCCGGGGAGGAGACGCCGCTGTTGCCGCCGCTGCGGGTGCGGCTGAAGGCGATCGGCGTGCAGGCGGGGCGGCATGGTATCTTCATGCCGGCGCTGCTGAAGCCCGGCTTCAGCCCGCTGCGGGCGCTGCTCTGGGGGGTCCACGCCGGGGTCGCGGTGCCGGAATTGCCGGTGCCATCACGGGTCTCGCTACCGGTTCCGCCCCTGTGGCCGTTCGGTTTCGCCGCGGCGATGGGGTGGATAGAGGCCGGGCCTGTTCTGGTGCGGCTCGACGTGGCGGAGAAACTGGGCGGTGATCTCGCCGCGTCTGCGCGCGACCGGCCCATCCCGATGCCGGCGGGCCTCGCCACCCGCCTCGCGGTAAAGGCCGAGCAATTACCGCCGGTGCTGCGCCGCCTCGGCTTCCGCGTGCTGCCGGCGGTACCGCTTACGCCAGGCGAATACGGCCCGCCGGCCCCGCCGATGCTGGCGCCGATCCGCCGCAAGCCCGAGGCCCCGCTGCGCGCACCAAGCGGCCCCTTCGCGGCTTTGGCCGCGCTCAATGCGCGCTGAGGGCGGCGGTGAGCGGCGAAGATCGCGAGTGGCAGCGGCTCGATAAATATCTCTGGTGCGCCCGCGTGATGCGCCAGCGCGCCGATTGTGCCGCGCTGGCCGCCGGCGGGCTGATCCGCATCAACCGCCTGCCGACCGACAAACCGCATGCCAAGGTGCGGCCCGGCGACGTTATCACCCTCGCCCAGCCCGGCCCGGGCGGCGGGCGGGTCCGGGTTCTTGAGGTGCTGTCGCTCGCCCCGCGGCGTGGTGGGGCGGAGGAAGCCCGGCTTCTGTATCGGGAGATTGCGCCGAACGACGGGTCACGCAATGCCGCGGTGCAACAGGAGCCTTGCGGGGCGGGCGAAGACGCGTCATATCGCGCGCGGACGAGACCTGACCGGAGCGTGTGATGACCTACGTGGTCAACGAGAACTGCATCAAGTGCAAGTACATGGATTGCGTGGAAGTGTGTCCGGTGGACTGCTTCTATGTCGGCGAGAACATGCTGGTCATCCATCCCGATGAGTGCATCGACTGCGGCGTCTGTGAGCCCGAGTGCCCGGCTGAGGCGATCATCCCCGACAGCGATGACCGCGCGGCGGAGTGGATCGAACAGAATCGGCAATATGCCGCGCTGTGGCCGAACATCACCCGCAAGGGCGAGGCGCCGGCCGATGCCGACGACTGGAAGGGCAAGCCTGGAAAGCGGGCGCTGTTTTCCCCAGAGCCGGGCACGCCCTGATCTTCGCGCTTGGCGGTAGAGCCGCTGAAAAGTGCGGAATTTCTCCGCGTGGACCGGAAACGTGGGACGGCGGCCCATGACTCCCGCCTGAATTTGTGATATGCCTCCCGGATCGGAGCGCTTCCGCGGCAATTTTGGCCGTGGGGGCTGGCGTGCCCAAATTGGAGTCAACCGCACCCGTCGGAGCGGCGATCGGTGGGAACCGGCGCCGATTTACCGGCAATGGATGCAAGAGATCGATCAACGAGGTCAGGAATGAAGGCTTCCGCTGTTGGGGCGGCCGGCAAGGCCGCAACATCTGCCGCAGGTATCGCCGTTGATACATCCTCGGCGAAGGATGCTTCGTCCCGCGCCAAAGTTGCCGTCGCCAAGCCCACCAAGCCGTCGCCGGAAACCGCACCCAAATTGACCACATCGAAAGTGACAACATCCAAAGTGACCTCCCCCAAGTCAACGCCGGTCGCCGCGCCGCAAACCATCAGCGATATGCCCTCCACAAGCCCCAAGCCGGCCGCCAAGCCGCCAGCCAAGGCGGCGCCCAAGGGGCTCGCCGAACCACAGGCGCCCGCGCCGACGGAAGCTGCGCCGGCGCCTGAAGTGGCCCCGGCTCCGGCCGAGCCAGCACCGGCGGTGGTGTCGGAGGCGCCGCGCGCCGTGCGCCAGCCGGACTCGCGGATGGGCCAGATGACCATGCAGAACGGCCGTCCGGTACCGCCGTCCCGCGCGGCGGCGAAGGAAGAGAACTTCGTCGACGGCGATTTCGTGGTTTATCCGACACACGGGGTCGGCAAGGTCGAGAAGATCGCGGTGGAGGAGATCGCCGGGCACAAGCTCGAGCTGATCCACATCACTTTCGAGGAAAACCGCATGACGCTGCGGGTGCCGGTCGCCAAGGCGCGCTCGGCTGGGCTGCGTAAGCTCTCCACCCGCAAGCAGTTTGACGAGGCGCTGGCCGTGCTGAAAGGCCGGGCGCGCGTCAAGCGCACGATGTGGTCCCGCCGGGCGCAGGAGTACGAGGCGAAGATCAACTCCGGTGATCCGATCGCCATCGCCGAGGT
>CAIYPH010000895.1 GCA_903928045.1 uncultured Rhodospirillales bacterium | reverse complement strand
GTAATGTGACGGGAGTTCAGACGTGTGCTCTTCCGATCTCCCCGCAACGCCCGCCCCCATACCCACCCGCACGCCCCGCCCCGCCGCCGATCCGCGCCCGAAAACCGCCCGCGCGCCCAGCCATCGCACCCCCCGCGCCCGCCGCACGACCGCCCCGCGCCAAACCCGCGTGGCACCGCGCCGCACCGCCACCGCGTTTCCGCCGCCGCTGCGCGACCAGCCCGTCCTCGTCATCGCCCGCCCGCGCCCACTGGCGCCCTGGCCACGCGCCGGGCCGCCAAAAACCGCCGCTTCTGCGGCGCCATCCCATGCCCTATTTGTTACGATATCAAAACTATAACCTGCCCGCCGTTTACCGACACCCCGCCACCCCCTACTCTCCCCGCGACGGGCCGCTGCGGCCCCAGCGCAAGGATGGGTCAGGATGAAATCGCATGTGCGTGTCGCCGTCATCGGCGGCGGCGTGGTGGGCTGCTCGGTGCTCTATCACCTCACCAAGCTCGGCTGGTCCGACGTCGTCCTCCTCGAACGCGACGAACTCACCTGCGGCTCCACCTGGCACGCCGCCGGCGGCATGCACACCCTCAACGGCGACCCAAACGTCGCCAAGCTGCAAAAATACACCATCGAGCTCTACGAGGAGATCGAGCGCATCTCCGGCCAATCCTGCGGCGTCCACATGACCGGCGGCATGATGCTCGCCGGCACCAAGGAGCGCATGGACTGGCTCCGCATGGCCGCCGCCCGCGGCTCCTACATGGGCATGGATGCCGAGCTGATCTCCATCGACGAAGCCCACCGCCTGCTCCCGCTGATCGACAAAAGCCAATTCGTCGGCGCCATGTGGGACCCGCTGGAAGGCCATCTCGACCCCACCGGAGTCACCAACGCCTACGCCAAAAGCGCCACCATCGCCGGCGCCGAAATCTACCGCCGCACCCGCGTGCTCGAAACCAACCAACGCCCCGATGGCGGGTGGGACGTGGTGACCGACCAGGGCACCATCGTCGCCGAACACGTCGTCAATGCCGGCGGCCTGTGGGCCCGCGAGGTCGGCCGCATGGTCGGGCTCGAACTGCCCATCCTCGCCATGCAGCACCAATATCTCATCACCGAGGACATCGATGACCTGCCGGACGGTGAACTCCCGCATGTCATTGACTTCGAAGGAGAAATCTACCTCCGCCAGGAACGCAAAGGCGTCCTCCTCGGCACCTACGAACATGACGGCGTGCCCTGGTCGCCGAAAAACACCCCCTGGGACTTCAAGGCCGAACTCCTCCCCCCCGACCTCGACCGCATCGCCGGAAACCTCGAAGTCGGCTTCCGCCACTTCCCCCGCCTGGAGACCGCGGGGATCAAACGGGTCATCAACGGCCCCTTCACCTTCGCCGCCGACGGTAACCCCCTGATCGGCCCGGTCCGCGGCCTGTCCAACTACTGGGTCGCCTGCGGCGTGATGGCCGGCTTCTCCCAGGGCGGCGGGGTCGGCCTCGCCCTCGCCGGCTGGATCACCCAAAACGATCCCGGCTTCGACGTCTGGGCCATGGATGTCGCCCGCTACGGCGATTGGGCCACGCTGGCCTGGACCAACGCCAAAGAGCGGGAAAACTACGGCCGCCGTTTCCGCGTCACCTTCCCCAACGAGGAACTCCCAGCCGCCCGACCGCTGCGCACCTCGCCGCTCTATGACCGCATGCAGGATGCCGGAGCCGTCTTCGGCTCCGCCTGGGGCCTCGAATACCCGCTCTGGTACGCCCCCGAGGGAACCGAACCGGTCGAGGACGTCACCTTCGGCCGCTCCAACGCCCACGCCCCCGTCGCCGCCGAGTGCCACGCGATCCGCACCGGGGTCGCCATGATCGAGACCACCGGATACGCCAAGTACCGCTTCCAGGGTGCCGCCGCCGAAGCCTTCCTCTCCCGCATGCTCACCAACCGTATGCCCGAACCCGGCAAAATCGTGCTCGCCCCGATGCTCAACCCGGCCGGCAAGCTGATCGGCGATTTCACCGTCGCCCGGGTGAACAGCGATACGTTTGACGTCTTCGGAACCGGCGGAGCCGAGGAGTACCACCTGCGTTGGTGGGAGTCCCACGCCCCCAAAACCGGCCTGCGGATCGACAGCCTCCGCGCCTCCCGCGTCGGACTCTCCATCGCCGGCCCGAACGCACGCGCCATCCTCGCCGCCATCACCGGGGAGGATTGCTCCATCGACGCCTTCCCCTTCATGACCTACCGGCGGATGGATATCGGCTCCATCCCCGCCATGGTCGGCCGCCTCACCTTCACCGGTAGCCTCGGCTACGAGATCTGGGTAACGCCCGACTACCACGTCGCCCTCTTCGACCTGCTCCGCCGCCACGAGGTCGCGCTCGCCGGAACCCGCGCCATGAACAGCCTGCGCCTGGAAAAATCCTGGGGCACCTGGGCCCGCGAATACCGCCCGATCTACGGCCCCTACGAAGCCGGCCTCGGCCGCTTCGTCAGCCTCAAAAAGGGCGACTTCATCGGCCGCGAAGCTGCCATCGCCGAGCGCGAGGGAGGGGCCAGACTCGCCCTCGTCACGCTGTCCATCGCCGATCACGGGGTGGACGCGCTGGGCGACGAACCGGTCCGCGTCGATGGAAAGTCGATCGGCTGGGTCACCTCCGGCGCCTATGCCCATTGGGTCGGCAAATCCGTCGCCATGGCCTATGTCGAGAAAGCCTACGACGACCCCGCCATTGTCTTTGACGTCGAAATCCTCGGCCAGCATTGCGCCGCCACCCTGGTCCCCGCCCCTCTGTTCGACCCCGCCGGGTCGATCATGCGCGGTTGAGTGAAGGAAACCCCATGGGAACCAACGCATTCGGCCAGCCGCTGCGCCGCAAGGAGGATGTCGCCCTCCTGATCGGCCATGGCCGCTTCACCGAGGACCTCATCACCCCCGCGATGGCCCGCGCCGTCATCATCCGCTCCCCCCACGCCCATGCCCGCATCCTGTCGATCGACACCGCGGACGCCGCGAAATCCCCGGGTGTGCTCGCGATCCTCACCGGGGCCGACTACGCCGCCGACGGGCTCGGAGGGATCCCCTCCGGGAGCGACCTCATCACCTTCCCCGGAACCCCCGCTTCCGCCGGCTTCCGCTACCGCCCCGAACACCCCGCCCTCGCGCGTGACGTCGTGCGCTTCGTCGGGGACAGCGTGGTGCTCATCGTCGCCGATACCCTCGACCAGGCCCGCGACGCCGCCGAGCTGGTGGTGGTCGACTATGAGACCCTCCCCGCCATCACCGACACCGAAGCCGCCGCCCAGCCGGATGCGCCCAAGGTGTGGCCCGATGCACCGGGGAATATCTGCTTCGAATGGTCCGCCGGAAACCGCGACGCGGTCGAAGCCGCCTTCGCCGGCGCCGCCCATACTGTCCGCCTCGACACCCAGAACACCCGCATCCATGTCGGCTCGATGGAAACCCGCGGGGCGATCGGCAGTTTCGCCCAGGATCGCTTCACCCTCTCGACCGGCACGCAAATGCCGCACGGGCTGAAAACCGCGCTCGCGGAGTCCGTCTTCCATCTCCCCGAGGACCGTTTCCGCATCCTCACCGCCGATGTCGGCGGCTCCTTCGGCATCAAGAACGCGCTCTACCCCGAACAGGTCCTGGTGCTGTGGGCCGCAAGGCGGACCGGGCGAACGGTCGCCTGGATGGGGGAGCGCGCCGACGGGTTCCTCTCCGACTACCAGGCCCGCGACAACGTCTACCGCGCCGAAATCGCGCTCGACGCCGAGCATCGCTTCCTCGCGCTCCGCGTGACATCGATCGCCGCGGTCGGCGCCTATCTCGCGCCCAAGGGCCAGTTGTCGCCGACCTCGAACATGCCCGCTCTGGCCGGGGTCTACCGCTTCCCCGCCATCCACACCGCGGTCACCGGGGTGTTCTCCAACACCGCCCCCACCGAGGTCTATCGCGGCGCCGGGAGGCCGGAAGCGGTCTATCTGCTCGAACGCGTGGTCGACCATGCCGCGCGCGAACTCGGGATCGACAAGCTCGAACTCCGCCGCAAGAACATCCTGCACCCCACGGAAATGCCCTATCAGACCGGGCTCGGCCTGAAATACGACAGCGGCGATTTCCCCGCCATGCTCGACACCGCGCTGGCCCGCGCCGACTATGCCAGTTTCCCCGCCCGCCGCGCCGAAGCGGCCCGCAATGGGCGGCTGCTTGGGATCGGCTGGGCGCATTATTGCGAGCGGGTCGCCGGCTCATGGGGCGAGAATGGCTGGCTCGAGCTGCACCCCAACGGGCGGGTCACCATCCTGGTCGGCACCATGTCCAACGGCCAGGGCCACCAGACCGCCTATGCCCAGCTCCTCGCCGACCAGCTCGGGCTCGACCCCGACGACATCGACGTCATCCAGGGCGATACCGACCGCATTCCCTCCGGCCACGGAACCGGCGGCTCCGCTTCGCTGCCGATCGCCGGCGCCGCGCTCGCCATCGCCGGGGAGGATTTGGTGAAGCAGGCCATGCCGCTCGCCGCCGACGTGCTGGAAGCCGCGCCCGCCGATATCGAATTCACCGATGGCCGCTTCCGCATCGTCGGCACCGACCGCGCGATCGGCCTGAAAACCGTCGCCGGCCGGCTCGGCCAGGCCGGCGCGCCGGTGCAGCTGAACGGCCAGGGGTTCTGGAAACCGGCCGGCCCCACCTTCCCCAACGGCTGTCACGTCGCCGAGGTCGAGGTCGATCCCGAGACCGGGGTATGGACGCTCAACCGCTACACCATGCAGCATGATTTCGGCCGGGTACTCAATCCGCTGCTG
>CAIYPH010000894.1 GCA_903928045.1 uncultured Rhodospirillales bacterium | reverse complement strand
ATCGCCCATAAGCACGGCGTCGACATCGAGGGCGCCTGCGAAGGCTCGCTCGCCTGCTCCACCTGCCCCGTGATCGTGGACCCCGACTGGTCGGAAAAGCTCGCCGACACCACCGAGGACGAGGAGGACATGCTCGATCTCGCCTTCGGGCTGGAACGCACCTCACGACTGGGCTGCCAGATCGTGATGTCCGACGCGCTGGACGGCCTGGTGGTGAAACTGCCGGCCGGCAGCCGCAACATGATGGCGGGCTGAGCGGGCCATGCGCATCCTCGTCGCCATGTCGGGCGGCGTTGACAGCAGCACCGTGGCCGGCCTCCTCGCCGAGCAGGGGCATGACGTCATCGGCGCCACGCTCCAGCTCTACGACCACGGCGCCGCGGTTGGCCGCAAAGGCGCCTGCTGCGCCGGGCAGGACATCCATGACGCGCGCCGCGTGGCCGACCATATCGGCATCCCCCACTACGTGATCGACGCCGAGGTGCGGTTCCGAAGTGCCGTGATGGCTGACTTCGCCGATAGCTATGCCGCCGGTGAAACCCCGGTGCCCTGCGTGCGCTGCAACCAGACGGTGAAGTTCACCGACCTGTTGGCCCTCGCCGGCGACCTCGGAGCCTCCCACATGGCGACCGGCCACTACGTCCGCCGCGTCGATGGGCCCGCGGGCGCCGAACTCCATCGCGCCGCCGACCCCGCCCGCGACCAGAGCTGGTTCCTCTTCGCCACCACCCAGGCCCAGCTCGACCGCAGCCTCTTCCCCCTCGGCGCCATGCCCGACAAAGCCGCCGTGCGCGCCGAGGCCGTGCGCCTCGGCATCGCGGTCGCCGAAAAGCCGGACAGCCAGGATATCTGCTTCGTGCCCACCGGTTCCTACGCCGACGTGGTGGCCAAGCTGCGCCCGGATGCCGCCGCCGCCGGCGAGATCGTCACCACCGACGGCACCATCGTCGGCCGCCATGATGGCATCGCCCGCTACACCGTCGGCCAGGCCAAGCGCCTCGGCAACGCCGCCCAGGACGGCGCCACCCGCCGCGTCGTCGTCGCGCTCGACCCGGCCAGCCGCCGCGTCGTCATCGGCCCGCGCTCCGGCGGCACCACCGAAATCCGCCTGCGCGACGTGAACTGGCTGACCCCCCCGCGCCCCCTGCGCTGCACCGTCAAACTGCGCGCCCGCGAGGAACCCCACGGCGCAGAGGTGATCCCGGATGGGGCCGGCGCCCTCGTTCGCCTCGACACCGCGGCCTTGCCGGCGCCGGGCCAGGCCTGCGTGTTCTACGATGGGGACCGGGTGCTCGGCGGCGGGTTCATCCGGGCGTCCTGAGGAAGGGGCGGCGGTTCTCTTTGAAATAAGAACGGCGGATTCACCTTTTTGCTCGTTTCCATGCCGTTGGCGTACGCCCCAAGGAGAGGTCCGACCTGTCGACAACGGCAATCCCCACCCGGAAAGCCGCAGCCAAGCCTCCAACACCTCCTTCGCCCGCCCGTTATAGCGTGTCGGGCGGGTGCAACCCGCCGCCCTGCGTGCCGGACCGCGAGCATGGTATCGTGGCGAGGTCAGGACGTCAGGTTCCACTCGCCCTCAGCGCTGGTTGCCTCGCCTTGTGCCGAGACATAGGTGTCCAGCCGATTGAGTAACATTGCGCGCCCCTCCTCCGTGATGAAGGCCGCCGTCAGCCCGTTGCGGACCAGCTTCACGATGTCCCGCAATGACGTGCCGAGCGCATTCCGGCACGCCAGGACATTCTCCGTCACTTAGCCTCCAAAACAAGGCGGGTCGTCGGAGTTGATGGTCACACGCGGCCCGGCTTCCATCATGGCTTTGGTCGGATGCCGCGCCAGGCCTGTCACGATCCGAAGCCGCACCTCCGCCACTCACACCCTATCGACGTGATAAAGCCTATTTGACGCATGAAAATAGGAAAAATACGACTAAATCGGATAAATTGCCTTGACTTCATGCGCGCAAGCCTCTATATTCCCCAAATCAACCAAGGAGCCCCCATGTCATCCCCGCCCGCCTCCACCCTGGCCGCTGCAAACGCCGTCGCGCAAGCGATCGGTGCGATTCTGCGCGCCATGCTGGATGCGTTGTTCGGGGATATCTCGGGCATCGCCCCGCGCCACCCCATTCGCCGTGCCCATGCGAGAACGCTGCGCCATATCGAGCGCTACGTCGCGGCCCTCGCCGCCGCCCTGTCCACGCCCGCGGCGGCCGAGGACGACGAGTCCGAGCAGGACGCACCCCGCCCGGACTCCGTCCGTCGCCACCCCGGCACGGCGCGATCCCCTTCGCGCACTCCCATTTTCCATGTCGCCAAGCGCCGCCAATCCCCCCTCCCACGCGGCGCCCCGCCACCACGAACGCTTTGGTACCCAATACCTCCGCACGCCTAATTTGTTACGAATTAGCAATAATATAACAGCCCCTTCACCTCCCCCCAGGAACGCGTAAACTCAACCGCGAGAACCCAAAACGAACAAAAGTTTTTGCGGAGCTTTTTCCAAAAAGCGACCGCTTCCTTAACGAGGAGAGAAACCCAGATCGGAAGAGCGTCGTGTAGGGAAAGAGTGTCTT
>CAIYPH010000893.1 GCA_903928045.1 uncultured Rhodospirillales bacterium | reverse complement strand
GGCGGGCGCGGCGGCGGCGATGGTGAAGCTCACCGCGCTGCCGGCGGGGAGGTAGAGCCGGGCGCCGACCGCGCCGTCCGGCAGGGTGCCGAGCGGGGTGCCGAGCGTGGTGGCGGCGGGCACCGGGGCGAGGGCGCCGATGCCGGTGGAGGGGTTCGATGAGAAAATGGTCATGGAAAATTCCTCAGATCATCAGCCAGGTGGCGAGGGAATTGGACCAGGTGAGCGTCACGCTCTCCTTGGTGGTGCTGGAGTTCATCTTCACCTGGCTGCCCGCCGCGCCGTCGATATTGGCGGTCACGGTGACGCTGCCGGCGCCGTAGCGCTTGATGACGATGGGGTGGCCGTCGCTGCCGCCGGTGCCGAGCGTCATCGACACCGCCGAGGCGGCGTTCACCAAGGCGAGGTTGTCGGTGACGGCGATGGCGCCGGAGGCGGTGTAGCTGGTGGTGATCGACGGCAGCGGGGCGACGCCGGAGACGTCGGCGGCGCTCAGCGCGCGGAAGCTCGGGCTGGCGCTGCCGCTGGCCGGGCCGGCCAGCACCTGGCGGGCGGAGACGTTGCCGCCGAGCGCCTGGGAGGCCGACCAGTCGGTGCCGAGCACGTTGGAGGAGCCGGTGGTGAGCCGGGTCCAGCCCAGCGTCAGCAGCCCGCCGCTGGCCGTGGGCGCGGTGTTGCGCACGAAATGCCCGGCCGCCCATTTGCCGGCGGCGGGCATGGCGGTGGCGGCGGTGCTGGGCAGGTTCAGCATCTGGCCGAAGGTGGCGGAGCCGGGGCTGCTATCGGCCTGGGCGAGCAGCGTGCCGGCCGAGCTGCGCAGCAGGCCGACGCCCTTGTTGGCGGTGGAGAAGCCGAGCGTGACCGGGTCGGCCTCCAGGATATTGCCCTCGAACAGCCAGCCCGTGCCGGTGCCGTCGCTCGCCTGGTCGCTGTCGCGGCAGAGGTTGCGGAAGATATTGCGCCGCACCATCACGCCGCTGCCGGCCTGGGCCTTGATGCCGGTGGGGTCGCCGAGCGCCTGCCAGGTACCGCCGCCGCCGCGGTTGGCGTGCTTCATGAAGGGGTCGAGGTCGAACAGGTTGTCCTCGATATAGGCGCGCAGCGTGCCGGTGGTGTTGACGATGACGCCGTAATTGGCGGCGTCGATCACCTGGTTGTTGCGGAAAACGATGTTCTCCAGCCGCACCGCCTGCCCGAGCGAGAGCCCGGCGGACATGCCGCGGATCACGTTGCCGCTGATCAGCACATCGCGCACCACGCCGCCGTTGATGACGATGGCATTGTCGCGCATGTCGGATTCGGCGAGCGAGGGGTCCACCCAGCCGTTGCGGGTGAAGATCGGGCCGAAGCCGTAGTCGGAGAATTTCGCGTAGGTGCGCGGGAAGGTCACCGTGCCGTTGCAGGCGGGCAGGGTGCGGCCGATGAAGTTGTCGACCACGATGATGCCGAAGCTGCCCGGCGTGGGCGCGGTGGTGGAGGCGGAGTTCTGCGCGAAATAGGGGTAGGGGTCGACCACGCTGAAGGTGGGCGCGTAGGTCTCGCCGGGGATGGTGGGCAGCGAGCCGGCGCGGGCGGAGGCGCCGGAGATGGCGATGCCGGGGGCGCCCTGGTTGAGGTTGTCGATATGGACGCGGCTGATGGTGTTGGTGATGACGTTGCCGGCGATCAGCGTGGTCATCGCCGCGGCGACGCCCTCGATCTCGTGGTTGTTGGCGGCCTGGCAGGCGATGGTGATGCCCTGGGCGCGGCAGCAATCCACCACGTTGCCGATGATGGCGGCGCCGCGCGCGGCGAGCACCTTGATGCCCTGGCAATCGAACAGCCGGTTGTTGGAGATCACCAGGTTCTTGCGGGCGACCCAGGGGTCGTAGATGTCGGAATGCACGGCGATGCCGTCATCGTCGGTGTGTTCGACGGTGCAGCCATCGATGGTCAGCGCGGCGCATTGCGCGAGGTTGATGCCGTCGCGCCCGGAGTAGCGCACCACGCAGCCCTGCACGAGCACATCGGTGCAGTTGCGCGCGACGATGGACATGACGCGGCTGTATTCGACGCAGACGTTGCGCCATTGCAGCCCGTCGGTGAAGGAGACGATGAAGGGGTAGGCGGTGCCGACGCCGTTGGTGGCGAAGCTGCCGGTGACGGTGAAGTCGGCGAAGGTGATGTCGGTGCAGCGGGTGACGCCGTCGGAGGCGGAGACGAACAGGGTGAAGCCGCCGGTATCGGGCCAGGTGATGCGCGTCTGGTGCCGCCCGGCGCCCTTGATGGTGGTGCGCGACGGCACCTGGAGGCTGGCGGCCAGCGAGGCGAAGTTCCAGTCGCCGGCGCACAGCTCGATGGTGGAACCGGGCAGGGTGGCGGCGAGGCCGAGGGCGATCACCATGGCGTTGGTGGCGTCCTGCCCGTCCGGCCGGCTGCCCAGCAGGTCCGCCACGCGGATCACGTCGCCCTGGCTGTCGGCCAGCGTGCGGGCGAGCGCGCCGCCGCGCGCGGCGGTGACGCGGGCGGCGGAGGCGTCGATCGCCGGCAGGGCCGGGGCCAGCGAGAGCAGGCCGCCGCCATCGGTGGTGAGCCCGCTGCCGGGCTTCACGCCGCCGAGCACGCCGGGGGCGGCGGCGGGCAGCACGTAGCTGCCGCCGGCATGGGCCTGCACGAAGGCGGTGGTGGCGATGGCGCTTGAGCTGTCGGTCAGCGTCGGCGTCGGCGCGGTGGGGCTGCCGGTGAAGGCCGGGCTGTCGAGCGGGGCGATGACGGAGGTATCGACCCCGAGCACGGTGCTGTTGACCACCAGGCCCGGGCCGATGCCGATCGGCTCGGGCGGGCCGGAGGTGGCGCCGAGGCGGCCGAGCACGTTGAGGCCGCTGAGGGTGATCTGCGACTGCAACCCGGCGCGCATCACGCCCGCCGTGGTGGCCACCGTGGTGCCGCCCTGCTCGATCAGCACGAGATCGGAGTCGCTGACGGTGGGAACCTGCGGCAATTGCATCAAAGTCGGCATGCGTGCTCCTTAGCCCCGGCGTGGCCCGGGGAAGTAGAAAGGGGGGAAGTAGAAAGGGGGGAAGGGAAGGGCTTCTTTTTTGAAAAAAAGAAGCAAAAAACTTTCATTCCGTTGGTTCGGAGTGGCCTCGGAGCACACCGCCCCAAGTGGATAAAAGTTTTTTTGGTTCTTTTTTTTCAAAAAAAGAACCGCTTGCTTGCTTGCTACGCGACCGCCACCCACCCGCTCGCGCCGATGCCGCTCTGCTTCACCCACAGCGTGGTGCCCACCCCGCCATCGAGGTTGCGCCAGTCGGAGCCGGGGTTGGCGGTGACCACGTTTTGCGGCGAGCCGCGGCCGATCTGGCTGGTGCAGCCCTGCGGTTCGGCGGGGCTGACCAGGCGGGCGGGGCTGCCGAGCGTGTTGGCGGCCGGGCCGCCGACGGTCTCCCAGGCGCCGCCGATGGCGGTCCAGACCACCTCCGCCCCGCCGGGCACGATCACGTCGCCGCCGGCCCAGCTCGATTGCGGCGGCAGGCTGCCGACGACGCCGAAGCCGACCACCGAATCGCAGCGGATCGACAGGCGGCGCTCGGCCGGCAAGGGGGCGGCGACATAGGCGAGCGCCGTGGCGCCGCTGCCATCGCCGGCGATGGTGACCGGGATTTGCGCGCCGGGCAGGCCGAAGCCGAGGCCGGCGGCGGTGACCATGGCGCCGATCACCTGGCCGTTGCTGATGAAGGCCTGGGCAGCGGCGCCGCTGCCCGGCCCGCCGATGGCCAGGCTCGCGGTGGTGTAGCCGCTGCCGCCGGCGGTGATGCGGATGAAGCCGATCTTGCCGCTCATCGCGCTTTGCCGCGCGGAGACCATCGACAGCACCGGGGTGGCGGTGGCGCCGATGCTGATGGCGTCGGCGATGTCGGGGAAGATGATCTGCTGCACCCCGCTCGCCCCGGTGGAGATGCAGGGGAAGCGGCTGACGAAGTTGCAGCGGTTGCCCTCCACCGACACCCCATCGGTATCCGCCCACAGGCAGTTGGCGATCTGGCCGGTGCCGACGAAATGGTTGCGCGCCACCAGCACGCTCTGCGGCCCGTCGCGCAGCCAGATGCCGGCGGCGGCGGTGCCGTTCATGCCGATCCAGTTGCCGGCGATCTGGGTCTGGCTGGAGGCGATGCCGAAATTGCGGCCGGTGCCGTCGGTTTCCACGTTGGCGACGCAGATGGCGGCCACCGTGGCGCCTTGCAGCGTGTTGGCCTCGACGCGGATGGCGGTGCCGCCGCCGCAGTTGATGCCGTAGAGCCCGCCGCTGATGGTGTTGGCCCGCACGTCGAGGTTGAGCGAGCCGCCGCAGTCGATGCCGTAGGTGGCGCTTCCGGTGATGGTGTTGCCGGCGAGCAGCGAGGACTGGGCGTTGGCGAGCAGCCCGGCGCCGCCGGTGGCCCCGGTGCCGTTGTTGGTCAGCAGATTGCCCTGCACGGCGATGGCGCTGCCGGAGATGGCGATGCCGTAGATCGCGTTGTCGTGGCAGATGTTGGACGCCACCAGCACGCCGATGGCGTCGGGGTTGGCGTTGCCCCAGACCGGCGGCTGGGTGTTGGCGGCGTTGTAGTTGCCGATGGCGATGCCGCGCTGATTGACCCAGGCGGCGGTTGCCGACGATCTGCGCGAGGCGGATTTTCCTGGCGAAGCTGCTGTCGTTGAAGTCGGCGACGATGCCGTACTGGGCGTTGTCATGCGCGCGGCAATCGGCGATCAGCACCCCGTCGCAGGCCTCCACCCACAGCCCGTGGGCGGCGTTGGCGCAGAAGGTGCAGTCGCGCACGACGTGTTCGCTGAGCGAGGGGTCGGAGGAGAGGAACACCAGGCCGCAGCCGAGGGTGGCGCCATACGCGCGTTTGAAGGTGCAGCGCTGGAAATCCGAATGCAGGCAGCTCGCCGCCACCTGCACGCCCCAGCTCTCCACCGCCACCGCCGGGCCATTGGCATCGAAGATGATGCCATCGGCGCGGAACCCGTCGCCCTGGATGGCGATCCAGGCGCCGTTGCCGGCCTGGGCGGCGCGCTTGATGGTGGTGGCGCCGGGCGTGCCGAGCAGGGTGACGCCTGATGCGGCGATGGTGAACTGGCCGTTCACCACATAGGTCTTCGCCCCCAGCCGCAGCGGCTTGCCGGCGGCGATGGCGGCGGCGAAGGCGGCTGTGTCGTCGGTCACCCCATCGCCATGGGCGCCGAAGGCCTCCACCGGCACCGCGTCGGCGGCGATGTCGGCCAGGCTGCGGGCCGTGCTGGCGCCGGTGGCGCGCACCGCGAGGGCCGAGGCGTCGGCGGCGCCGGCATTGCCGATGCCGGCGATGAAGCTGGCGTAGGTGATGGCCGCGTTGACGCCGCCCTGGCCGATCGGCACCAGATCCCCCGCCGCGGGCACCGCGCCGGTGGGCAGGGTGGCGAGGTTGAGCGGCGCGGTGATCGCCGAGAGGGCGCCGGATTGCAGCACCAGGTTGGCGCCGAGCGCCACGCTCTCGGGCGCGCCGGCGCCGGGGCTGGCGCGGCCGAGCAGGGTGCCGTGGGCGAGGCCGAGTTCCGGCTGCAACCCGGCGGTCACCTGCGCGAGGGTCGCCTTGGCGGCCAGGCTGCCTTGCTGGACGAGGAAGAGGTCATTGGCCGTCAATGCGCTGGCGGCGGGAAGGTCGTTTACGGTGGTCATGGGCTAGCTCCCCAACAGGATCGGATTGCCGGCCTGGTCGCTCACCACGGTGCCCTGCTCGGTGGTCAGCGCGGAGACCGGCTGGACCAGCGGGTTGAGCGCCATCACCGGCAGCAGCACGGAGCGGCTGATGGTGCGGCCGGAGTTCATGATGACCAGGATCTGCACGGTGTAGACGGTGCCGGCGGTGCCGCCGGAGAGCCACAGGATGGCCTTGCTGCCGTCCACCGCCGTGGAGAGCACCGTCAGCCCGCCGACGGCGCCGGGGGTGACGGCGGCGGCGACGGAGGCGATGCTGTCATTGGGGCTGCCGGCGAGGGCGGCGGAGACGTCGAACTGGTAGTCGAGCACGTCGGCCGGGTCCTTGGCGGGCCAGGCGAGCGTGGTGGGCGCGGCCTGGGCGCCGCGGGCCACGGGGGTGAAGCCGGAAATCGCGACGCTGCGGGCGCTGCTGGGGCGCCAGATGTGGGTGGTGGTGCCGGACATGGGGGGCTCCCGAAGGGAAGGAAGGAAGGGGTTCTTTTTTAAAAAAAAGAACCAAAAAACTTTTATCCGTTTGGCTTCACTGCTTGTCGGCGGGGGCTCGGTGCAAAGGAGTGAAGTTTTTTTGCTTCTTTTTTTTCAAAAAAAGAAGCGCTTGCTT
>CAIYPH010000892.1 GCA_903928045.1 uncultured Rhodospirillales bacterium | reverse complement strand
CCGCATCATGCGCGCATCGTCCCGCAGCCGGGGCGGAAGTCAACAGGAGAACGCGTGGCCGGTGGGGCGATCGGGGGAAAGGGAAGAAGGCACTCGTCATTCTTAGAGAAAGAAGCGTTTGCTTACTGTATCCCCCGCATCCGCGGATCCAGGATATCGCGCAATGCATCGCCGAGCAGGTTGAACGCGAGCACCAGCATGAAAATCGCCACCCCCGGTACCACCGACAGCAGCGGATGCTGTTCGAGCAGGGGGAAGGCGGCCTGCAGCATGTTGCCCCAGGTCGGCGTTGGTGGCTGGATGCCGACGCCGATGAAGCCGAGGGCGGCTTCGGTCAGCACCGCGTAGCCCATTCCGAGCGTGGTCTGCACGATCACCGGGGCGAGGCAGTTGGGCAGGATATGGTGGGTCATGATGCGCAGGCGCGTGGTGCCGGCGACTTCCGCGGCGGCGACGAAATCGAGCTCGCGCAGGCCGAGCGCCTGGCCGCGCACGATGCGCGCGAGCCAGGGGACGTTGGCGATGCCGATGGCGAGGATGACGGTGCCGAGCGAATTGCCGAGTGCTGCGGCCAGGGCGACGGCGACCAGAAGGCTTGGGAAGACCACCACCGCATCCATCACCCGCATCGTGACGTCGTCGAACCAGCCGCCGATGATCGCTGTGGCGAGGCCGAGCGGCACGCCGATTGCCACGCCGAGGCCGACCGCGCCGATGCTCACCTCCATTGCCACGCGGGCGCCTAGGATGAGGCGGGAGAGCATGTCGCGGCCGAGCTGATCGGTGCCGAAAGGGTGCGCGGCGGTGATGCCGCCGAGCAGGGCGTCGAAATCCATGTCCTCGGTGTCGTAGGGGATGAGGTGTTCGGCGAAGATGGCGCCGAGCAGGACCAGCAGGATCACGGCGATGCCGAAGATCGCCCGCGGCGTGCGCAGCAGGTGACCGGCGACGCTATCGGGGGTGGGGAGTGCGATCATTGCGGCGCTTCAGGCGCCATAGCGGATCCGCGGGTCGAGCACGGTGTAGAGGATGTCGGTGATGAAGTTCGCCGCCAGCACGGCGGTGGCCATGACCAGCACGCTCCCTTGCACCACCATGAAATCATGCTGGAACACCGCCTGCACCATCAGGCGCCCCATGCCGGGCACGCCGAACAGCGTCTCGATCACCACGGCGCCGGCGAAAATGCGGCCGACTTCCAGGCCCATCACGGTGACGACGGGGAGCATGGCGTTGCGCAGGGCGTGGCCGAGGACGATCGGCCATTTCGCCAGGCCCTTGGCGCGGGCGGTGCGGATGAAATCGAGCGACATCACCTCGAGCAGGGCCGAGCGCATCTGGCGCATCATCAGCGCCGCACTGGTGATGCCGAGGGCGATCGCCGGGAGCACCATGTGGCGCAGCCCGTCGGCGAGGTCGGTGCCGAGCGGGACGTAACCTTGGGTTGGCAGCCAGCGGAGATGTACGCCGAACACCAGGATCAACATGATGCCGACCCAGAAGCCGGGCATCGCCACCGCGCCGACCGCGACCAGGGTGGCGGCGAAATCCGGCACGCGGCCGCGATGCACCGCGGCGATGACACCGGCGGGGATGGCGATCGCGGCGGCGATGAGCCAGGCGAACAGGCCGAGTTCGAAGGTGACGGAGGCGCGCAGGAGCAGTTCCTCGCCGACGCGGCGCTGATTGGCGCTGG
>CAIYPH010000891.1 GCA_903928045.1 uncultured Rhodospirillales bacterium | reverse complement strand
GGATCTGCGCCTGGATCGTCACGTCGAGCGCCGTGGTCGGTTCGTCGGCGATGAGCAGCGCCGGCTCGCAGGCGAGCGCCATGGCGATCATCGCGCGCTGGCGCATGCCGCCGGAGAGCTGATGCGGATAGGCCGCCGCCCGCTCGCCCGGCGAGTTGATGCCGACGGCCTCCAGCATGCCCACCGCATTGGCCTCGGCCTCGCCCCAGCCGAGCCCGCGATGCAGCACCTGGATCTCGGCGATCTGGTGGCCCACCGTCATCACCGGGTTGAGCGCGGTCATCGGCTCCTGGAAAATCATCGCCACCCGATTGCCGCGCAGCGCCCGCCAATCCGCCGCGGACTGGCCGAGCAGTTCCCGCCCGTCGAAGCGGATCGAGCCTGTCACCTGGCCGGGTGGCGGCACCAGACCCATCAGCGACAGCGCGGTGACCGACTTGCCGCAGCCGCTTTCGCCCACCACCCCCAGCGTACGCCCTGCGGCGAGCCGGTAGCCGACGCCGGCCACCACCTCGCGGGCGCCCCCAGGCCGGGGGAAGCGGACCCGCAGGTCCGCCACCTCGAGCAGGGTTTCGGCCACGCCGTTCAGTCGCCCGGCCTTACTTCGAGCGCCAGTTTTCCGAGAAGTTGACGCTCATGTCGCTATGCCCGGTCGGGGTGTAGCCATCGAGCCACTTCGGCACCACGTGCGGGTCGGCGCGGAAGAACAGCGGCAGCACGCGCACCTGATCGGCGTAGATCTTCTGCATCTCCGCCCAGATACCCACCTGCTTGGCGGTATCAAGCTCGGTCTCCGCGAGATCGATCAACTGGTCCATCCGCGGATCGGCGAATGCAATGCCGTTATTGCCGCCCCAGTTATTGGCCGCCGTCGGGATGCGGTCCGAGCCCAGGGTGGAGCGCGGGCTGTCACCCACGCCGGAGGACCACGCATACATGATCATGCCGGTATACTGGCGCTTCTTCAGCGTCTCGCCGAACAAGGTGCGGGCCGGCTCGTTGCGGATGGTCACCTCGATGCAGGCCGCCTTCCACATGTTCTGCAACACCTGCTCGGTCAGCTCGCGCAGCCGGTTGCCGGCGGTGGTGTTGATTTCGATCGACAATTTCTCACCCGCCGCATTGCGGCAGATCCCGTCCGACCCCGGCCGCCAGCCGGCCTCGGCCAACATGGCGCGGGCGAGGTTGGGGTCATAGGGCAGGCGCTTGAGGTCCTTGGCCGAATAGGGGTCGAGCCGGTTAACCCAGGTATCGGCGACCGGCTGCATGCCCTCGAACAGCCGGTCGACCAGGGTCTGCCGGTCGATCGCGATCAGCAGCGCGCGGCGCACGCGGATGTCGGCGATGATCGGGTTCTCGATCTTGAGGTCGATGTGCTCGTAGGTGAGGCTCGGCTTGAAGATATATTCGAACTTGTCGGGGTTGGCCTTCCGCAGCGCGATCACCTGGTCAATCGTGAGCCCCACGCCCTCACCGGCCACCATGTCGACATCACCCGACAGCAGGTTGGCCTGCAAGGCGGCGGTGTTCTCGATCAGCTTGATGACGATGTGCTTGAAGCTCGGCTTGGTGCCGTGCCAGTTCGGGTTGGGTTCGAGCACCACCTGGACGCCGGACTGGTAGTTGGTGATCATGAACGGCCCGTTCCACAGGCTAGGCGTGGTGGGCGCACGGGTGAAGGTGGTCTGCTTCTGATACTCCGCGAAATTCCCCGCCTTCTCGAAGGTCGGTCCTTCGATATGCGCCGGCAGCAGGCTGTCCCACTGGTTGTAGTCGACGCGTACCTTCTCGAGGTGGAACACCACGGTCTTGTCGTCCACCACGTCGATCGCGGTTGCGCGATCCCACGGGTGGCCGTTGGCGAAGCCGGAGGCCGGGTCTTTCGCCATTTTCCAGGTGAACAGGATGTCCTTCGCCGTCACCGGCACGCCATCGCCCCAATTGAGGTCAGGCTTGAGCTTCAGCGTCACCGCCATGCCCTTGGCGCCGCCAGGGCGATCCTCGAATTTCGCCAGGCCGTTATCCAGCGTCGGCAGTTCGGCGCAGAGGAAGCAGGAGAGCTTCCAGTCCTTGTCGAAGCCGGTGATGGAGCGGTTGCCGAAGCCGAGCACGTAGGACTTGATGGTCAGCGAGTCGTAGTACGGGTTCAGACTGGCGGGAAACTGCGCCACCCCGATGATCAAATCGTCCTTGGCCTGCGCCGGCGGCGCCACCCACGGCAGGGCGATAAGCGCCGCGGCCGCTACTATCCGGTTCATCCACATGATCAATACTCCCTGGCGCGAAGGCATCCGGCCACCTCGCCGCATGTAAGGAACCGCGTGAAGCTGGTGTCAATCGGCGAAATCATGACACGAACAACTCACGCAATCCCCATGATATTTTCCGGGCTCGCCGGCAATTCTCCGCGCGAGACGCGTTTGACGATCTCGGTCAGCGCCGCATGGGCCGGCGCCGTGCGGCCGATCTCGGCGGCCTTCTCCGCGATGAAGCCATTCATGAACTCCACCTCGGTGCGCCTTCCCTTCAGCATGTCCTGGCCCATCGAGGGGCGCTGGAGGTCGGAGCGGGCGCCGGAGTTGGTGCCGGCGATCAGCATGGCCTCGATCTCCTCCAGGGCGGCGGCATTCCCCTCACCGGCCAAGGCGAGCTTCTCGGGGTCGAGCTTGCCGATCCCTTCGAGCTGGTAGCCGAGCGCCTGGCCCACCCGCACCGCCTCGGACCCGAGCCGGATGGCGAAGCGGCGGGTGGCTTCGACGCGGTCGATATCATTGCCGGAGAGGCCGGTGGCGGCCGAGAGGCCGTTGCGCATTCCGTTGACGCAGAGCTTGGACCAGCGCTCACCCCAGAGATTGGTCGTCACCTTCACACTGTCGATCCCCTTGACCATCTCGGCGAGCTGCGTCACCCGCGGGGTCACCCTTCCATGCACTTCGCCGAAGCGGAAAACGGTGTGGTTGGCGCCCCCCTTCGGCACGGTACGGCGGATTTTGCCGGCTTCGTAGAGGTCGACCGAGATGGTGGCGGCGATTCCGCCGACCGTGCGGCCCCAGCCGACCACACCGGCGACCCGTTCCTCGTTGATGCAGTTTTGCAGGGAGACCACGTAGCCACCGGGCGCGAGATACTGGGCGATCATCGTGGTGGCCCAGATGGTGTCGTAGGATTTCACCGAGACGATGGCGATGTCGATCGGCCGGCCACGGCTGATCTCCTGCACTTCGGTGAGGTGCATGGTGGGCGGGCGGACGGTGATGCACTCTTCTTGCGTCATCCCCGTCAGTTCGAGTCCCTTGGCCCGGATGGTCTCTATGTGCTCGGGCCACATGTCGATCAGCGTGACGTCCTGGCCGAGATGATGCAGCCAGCCTCCGACGTAGCCGCCGACGGCGCCGGACCCCATGACTGCGATGCGCGGACCCATGGCCACACTCCCTTATTGCTGCGGCCGCAGATTAGAGCGTGGCCGGGCGGTGCGCTAGGCCGAGGCCGGGACCGGCGGGAACAGCCAGGCGAGGGCGGCGGCGGTGAAGCGGCGGATGGCGCCGGAGGGGCGGCCGGGGGCGGGGCGGGCGTGGGAGGCGCGGGCGTCGGACGGGGTGCCGGTCAGCCCGTCGAGCACGGCGCGGATGCGGCCGCGGCCGCGGTGGAGCAGGACGCGCTGGTTTTCCGGGCTGATGGCGAGGAGTTCGCAGGCTTCCTCGGCGGTGCGGTCCTCGATGTCGCGCAGGATGACCACCGCCTTCTGTCCGGCGGGCAGGGTTTCGATGGCGGTCAGCACATGGTCCCATAACTGGCGGCCGCCGATCTGGCGCTCGGGGTCCAGCTCGTCCCACAGCTTGGGCGGGTCGACCCAGTGGCCGTCGGCGAGGAACTGGCTCTTGGGCACCGCGCGCTCCTCGCCGCCGACGCCATCGAGCACGGCGGGGAGGGCGACGGTGCGGGATTCACGGGTGATTCGGCTGCGGGCGCGGTTCATCACGATGGTGAACAGCCAGCCGGCCAGGCTTGAGCGGCCCTCGAAGGTGCCGATATGGGTGAAGACGGCGAGCCAGGCATCCTGCACCACTTCCTCGGCCTGGGCGCGGCTGCCGATGATGGAGGCGGCGACGCCGACGAGGGAGCCATGAAATCGCCGCATCAGGCGGCGATAAGCGCGATTATCGCCCCGCCGGAGGTCGGCGAGGAATTCAGGGGTGTCGAATTCCGACGAGTTTGCGGAGGGTGCCATTGATTTCAGGGTATGACGTAGCGCAATTCGCGGATAGGTGTAACGGCGAGGTTCATGAAAGAGTCTCCATGTTCAGAGCAACCCCAGGATGAAACGGCGTGTTGAAGTGTGATGCGGTGTCGGAGTTGGTGACGGAGTACGCCGAAGGGGCGCTGCCGCTGGGCAAGCGGCTCGGTGTGCGGTTCCATCTCATGATTTGTGCGATGTGCCGGGCGTATGTTGACCAAATCGACAAAACGCGGCTTCTGCTGCGCGGGCGGGCGATGGGGCCGCCGCCGGTCGGGATGGAGGAGCGGGTGCTGGCCGATCTGGCGCGGGGCGATCGGCCGCGGGGCTGAAATCAGGGTTTATTTCGATTACGGAACAATATAGGCGCGATTTTGCTACCCCGCCGGCGCGGGTTTTTGAAAATTTCGCAGCGGAGCGCGGCTGAACCAGGACAAGCCCGGGCGCGGCAGTTCGGGGTAAGGCATGGCCATGGCCGGGCGGAGGGTGCGCGGCTGTGGCGCAGGTTCCGCGGCGGTATCCTGGCGCGAGCCTACGGGCGCCCGCGGGGCGAATCCGATACGCCGCGCCCGGGGGGCGGCGGACTCCGGGCGGGCCTGGGCGCGGGGATCGGGCGGGGGGCGATCGGCGGGGGAACACGCAGCGTGCCGTCGGCATTGCGATGCAGGGCCAGGAATGCGTCCAGCCAAGACAGAATCCCGGCGATATACGCCGCCAGTTGGGGCGCGAGCAGCCGGATGATGAGGGGGACGGTCATACCTTTCATGATTCCCATCCTAGTATAATCCTCCTAGGCACGCAAGGGAAAATGCGTATTGCCGACGATTTTTTTCGCGCTACGCTGAGTCCATCACAGGGAGAGCGACCATGGCTGATGACCTCGCCGCCGGCGTACCGGCTCTGACGCAGATCGAGATCGATCAGCGGGTGTTCGACCTTTATGACGAGTATTGCCATGGGCGGATGGAGCGGCGGGATTTCCTCGCCAAGGCGGCCGTGATGGTGGTGGGCGGGCTCGCCATGGCGCAGGCGCTGCTGCCGCGCTATGCCCAGGCGCAGACGATTTCCTTCACCGATGAGCGGATCAAGGCGCTCTACGTGAACTACCCCTCGCCCGGCGGCAATTCCGGCGCCATGCGCGGCTACCTGGTGCAGCCCGCCGGCAAGGGCCCCTTCCCCGTCGTGCTGGTGGTGCATGAGAACCGCGGGCTCAATCCCTATATCGAGGATGTCGCGCGGCGCTGCGCGGTGGCCGGGTTCATGGCGCTGGCGCCGGACGGGCTGTTTCCGGTGGGCGGCTATCCCGGCAATGACGATGACGGCCGGGAGCTGCAAGGCAAGCTCGACCAAGGCAAACTGCGCACGGACATGCTGAATTCGGCGAAGTTCCTGAAAGCGCACGCGCTTTCGACCGGCAAGCTCGGGGTGACCGGGTTCTGCTGGGGCGGCTCGACGACGAACTGGCTGGCCGCGACGCTGGGCGCCGATCTGCACGCCGCCGCCCCGTTCTACGGCGCGGCGGC
>CAIYPH010000890.1 GCA_903928045.1 uncultured Rhodospirillales bacterium | reverse complement strand
AGCGTCTCCCCCTCCGCCACCTCCAGGCTCACCCCATCCACCGCCCGCAGCAGCCCGCGCCGCAAATGCAGATGCGTCCGCAGATCCCGCACGATCAGCATCACAACTGCCTCAAATGCGGGTCCAGCCGATCGCGCAGCCAATCGCCGAACACGTTGGAGGCCAGGCACGTCAGCATGATCGCGATCCCCGGCATGGTGATCCCCCACCACGCATTGGTGATGTATTGCCGCGCATCCGACAGCATCAGCCCCCAGGAGATATCCGGCTGCTGAATGCCAAGCCCGAGAAACGACAGCGACGCCTCGAACAGGATCACCTGCCCCACCTGCAACGTCGCCAGCACCACCAGCGTGTTGAAGATATTCGGCAGCAAATGCCGCACGAAAATCGTCGCCGTCCCCACCCCCGCCACCCGCGCGAAGGCGATATAATCGCGCCCCTTCAGCGCCATGATCTCGCCGCGAATAATCCGCGCATACCAGGCCCAGTAGGTCAGCACGATCACCAGCACCACCGTCGACAGCCCCGGCCCCAGCGCCGCCGCCAGGATCAGCGCCAGCGCAATCGCCGGCACCGATTGCTGGATCTCGATCAGGCGCATCAGCACCGCATCCACCCAGCCGCCGAAATACCCCGCGACCATCCCGGCCACCGCGCCGATCCCGCCCGAAAACAGGATCGCGTAGAACGCCACGATCACCGAAACCCGTGACCCCGCCATGATCCGGCTCAAAATATCGCGCCCGAGATTATCCGCCCCCAGCGCATTCCCCCAGTCCCCGCCATCGATCCACCAAGGCGGCTTGAACGCCGATCCAAGGTCCAACTCCCCGGGATCGAACGGCAGCAACCCCTCGCCCCCCGCCGCGCACACCCCCACCGCCGCCAGCACCAGCAGCGCCAGCCACGGCACGCCGCGGAACATCTCACCGCGCATCGCGGATCCTCGGATCGACCAGCCCGTACGACACATCCACCAGCAAATTCGAAATCACGAACAAGATCGAGGTGAACAGCACGCCGGCCTGCACCACCGGGAAATCCCGCGCGAAGACCGCCTCCACCACCGTCCGCCCCACCCCCGGCCAGGCGAAAATCGTCTCCACCACGAAGGCCCCGCCCAGCATCGCCGCGAAATACACCCCGAGCATCGTCAGCAGCGGCACCGCCGCGTTGCGCAGCGCGTATTTCCACACGATCAGCCGCTCCGGCGTGCCCAGCGCGCGCGACAGCCGGATATGGTCGCTATCCAGCACATCCAGCATCGCCGAGCGCACGATCCGCGTCTGCGCCGCCACCGGATACCATCCCAGCGCAATCGCCGGCAGCACGAACTGGCTCGCGCTGCCATAGCCGAACGCCGGTAGCCAGTTCAGCCGCACCGCGAACAGCAGGATCAGCAGCAACCCCACCCAGAACGCCGGCATCGCCTGGCCCAGCATGGCGAACACCCGCCCCACCCGGTCCACCCAGCCGCCGCGGTTCACCGCGGACATCACGCCCACCGGCACCGCCACCATTACGCTGAACAACAGCCCGCACACCGCCAGCTCAATCGTCGCCGGCAGCCGCTCCAGGATCAGTTGCAGCGCCGGCATTTTCCACCGGTAGGAATTGCCGAAATCCCCGACCACCGCATGCTGCACGAAAATCAGGTACTGCACCCACAATGGCCGATCGAGCCCCAGATTTCGCCGCATCTCCTCGATCAGGCTCAGCGGCGCGTCATTCGGCAGCATCATCACGATCGGATCGCCCGACAGGCGCGAAATCACGAAAATCATGATGCTGGCGCCGAGGATGCTGAACAACCCCTGCAACAGGCGCCGGCCGAAAAACCGGGACATGGATTCTACTGCTTCAGCCCGATCTCCTGCATCGAGCGCCAGAACGCCATCGGCCACGGCTTGAACGTCACCTTGTCGCGCCAGGCGAACGTCACCAGCGGCCGATACGTCGTCAGCCCGCCCGCGACCTTCTCATGCTTGATCCGCGCGATCTTCTTGATCAGCGCCGCGCGCCTGGGGATGTCCATCTCCCGCTTGAGGTCCTCCACCAGCGCGTCCATCTCCGGGTCGGAATAGGTCGAGGTCGCCCCCCAGCCCTTGCCCGGCACGTAGCTGTGCAGATGCCCCGCCCAAGGCGTCCCGGGGTCGCCGGGCAGCCCATGCCCCCACATGTTGCTGTACAGCCCGTCGACATAGCCCTGCCGCTCCCGCCGCCCGAAGCTGATCCAGGTGCCATACTCCATCCCCACCACCTTGCAGCGGATGCCCACCGCCGAGGCATAGGCGAAATAGGCCTCGCCGACCTCCTTCTGATACGGCTCCCGCGGCGTGGTGAGGTTGTAGCACGGCGTATCGAACCCGTTCGGAAACCCCGCCGCCTTCAGCAGCTCGCGCGCCTTCTTCGGGTCGTACGGATAAGGCTTGAGGTCGGGGTCATACCCCAACTCGCCAATCCCCACCTCGACATAGCGCTGCCCCTGCCCGAACAGCACCCCCTTGATGATGGCCTCCACGTTGATCGCATGCGCCAGCGCCTGGCGCACCCGCACGTCATAAAATTTCGACTCCGGGGTCACGCTGTCCATCGTGATGTACATGTTGTGCGGCGCCACATAGCTCGCCGTCACCACCCCCGGCAGCTTCTTGAACTCCTCCGTCATCGCCGGCGGCACCGCGTCGATCCAGTCCACCGCCCCCGTCTTGAACGCCGCCACCCGCGTCAGATCCTCCGGGATCACCTTGATGGTCAGGTTCTTCACCCGCGGCCGCTGCTCGGCGTTCCAATAATCATCGAACGCCTCGAACCTTATCTCCTCCTTCACCGAGCGCGACACGAACCGCCACGGCCCCGTCCCCACCGGCGCCCGCTCGAACGCCTCATCCCCCACCCGCTCCATGTAATGCTTCGGCATCGCCCACAGCGTCAGGTCACTGGCGACGTAAGAGCCGTCACCCTCCTTGAAATGCAGCCGGAAATGCAGCGGATCGACAATCTCGAACCGCTCCACAGCCGCCTGCAAATGCGTCCAGATCGAGATCTTCTTGTCGCTCTGCCGCTTGAAGGCATACTCGAAATCCTCTGCCGTGAGCGGGTCCCCGTTGTGGAACTTCACCCCCTTGCGCAGATGCACATCAATAACCGGCTTGCCCCCCGCATCCTCCACCGACCAGGTCTCGGCCAGCCAGTTCAAGCTCTTGAGGTCCGGCCCCGTGCGCACCAACTGCTCGAACATCTGGCCGAAAAAATACTGGTCCACCCCCGCCGACGAATGCGTCGGGTCCAGCACCGTCGCCTCGGCGCCGAACGCCACCGTCAAGCTCCCCGTCGCAGGCTTCGGCGCCTGCGCATGCGCCAGAACCGGCAGGCTAAATACCGCGGCTGCGGCAATCCGCTGGAACGATCGGGTCATCGTCGCCTCCCATTCGGCCATGCTTTGCGCTGGCCGTTGCGGGTAGACCAGCACCGGGGGGGCGCGGGGTCAAGCGGTCGACGCGGGGCGGAGGGAAGCGCTTCTTTTTTGAAAAAAAGAAGCAAAAAACTTTTGTTCCGTTAGGGTGTTCTGCTTCCACGGGCGGAGCGGGGGACGCAAAAATTTTTACTAACATAGAGTTTTTATAATTGACAATTTCTGCGCATCCCGCTATATTCCCCCAATGAGCAATCCCGCACCCTCCTCCGTCCTGCGCACCGTCGCAATGGCACGGCGACTCAGCGCCCTCGCGCTGTGGTTCGCCACGCTGTTCGCCCGGATTCTGCCCAGCACGGCGCAGCGGCGCGAGGAGGCCGAGGCCTGGCGCTACATCGAAGTCACCATGGCCCGCTTCGCCGACCTGCTCGAACGCCTCGCCGCCGGCGAGATCGAAGCCCCCACCCGCGCCCCGTCCCGCCGCGCACGCCCGAATTCCGCCCGTACCCGCAGCATTTCCCGCGCGCCCCGCGGCACGGCACCCCGGCGCGCCACCCCCCTCCCCCGCCACCCGCGCCCGCAACTCGTCCGCCGCGCGTCCAGCGAACCGCCAAGCCCCAGCCCCATTGAGCCGGCGAAGCCCAAAAATTCAAAAACAAGCGCACTCCCATCCCGGGAAACGCACGCCCATATCATTTCGATTAGTTATCGAATACCAGCCCGTCCCCGGAAAACTCCCCCCAAACCGGATAAAAGTTTTTTGCTTCTTTTTT
>CAIYPH010000889.1 GCA_903928045.1 uncultured Rhodospirillales bacterium | reverse complement strand
TGGGCGCCAACTTCGCCGCCTTTTTCCACCACGCAGACCGCCGCTTCGGGGGCGAGTTGTTTGAGGCGGATCGCGGCGGCCAGGCCGGACGGGCCGGCGCCCACGATCACCACATCGAATTCCATCTGCTCGCGCACGACGTCGGCCATATCCGTTCCCTCTGTTCCCGCCCGGACTGCGGGGCGTGGATGACAATCTAGGGGCGGAAGCGGCGTTGCGCAAAACCCGCCGTGCCCCGTCCAATTCGAAACTCGGTCAGGACGGGAGAGAAGCGCTTCTTTTTTGAAAAAAAGAAGCAAAAACCTTTTATCCGCTTTGGTGTGTACCGCTCCAACCTGCCCGCGGAGGGTACGCCAACGGCATGGAGCGGATTGAAAAGTCCTTCTGGTTCTTTTTGTTCACAAAAAGAACAACCTTCCTTTCCGGCGCAAAAATTCGCGTTCCCATGCGGTCCACCTATGGCAAAAGATCACCCGGCGGGAAAGGATGCGGCATGGATGCATTGGCGGCATTGCGGCTGCAGGTCGAATGGGGAGTGGACGAGGCGCTCGATGAGACGCCGGTCGATCGGCTGACGGCTGCCCCGCGGCCGCGCGCCGAGGCCCCTGTCACTGCCCCTGCCCCGCCGGCCTTGGTGCGCCCCGCGCCGCCGCCGGCGGTGGCCGCCGTGCCGATGCCGGCGCAGCGGGCGCGGGACATCGCGGCGGGCTGCAAGACGCTCGCCGAATTGCGCGCCGCGCTGGCCGACTTTGACGGCTGCCCGCTCTCGACCACCGCGACCAACCTGGTATTCGCCGACGGGAATCCGGACTCCGGGCTGATGCTGGTGGGCGAAGGGCCGGGGGCGGAGGAGGACCGGGCGGGGCTGCCGTTCGTCGGGCCCTCCGGACAGTTTCTCGACCGCATGCTGGCCTCGATCGGGCTTGACCGGACGGGGTTCTACATCACCAACCTCATCCCGTGGCGGCCGCCGGGCAACCGCAACCCGACCGACTCCGAGATCGTGGTGTGTCTGCCGTTCCTGCTGCGCCATATCGCGCTGGTGCGGCCGAAGCGGCTGGTGCTGCTGGGCAATATGTCGGTGCAGTCGGTGCTCGGCACCAAGACGGGCATTACCCGGATGCGCGGGCGCTGGGTGGAGGCGGGCATCGAGGGGCTGACGGTGCCGGCGCTGCCGATGCTGCATCCCGCCTATCTGCTGCGCACGCCTGGGGCGAAGCGGGAGGCGTGGGCGGATATGATTGCTTTGCGGCGGGCTTTGGACGCGGGTTAGGAAGCAAGCGGTTCTTTTTTGAAAAAAAGAACCAAAAAACTTTCGCTCCTTTGCTAAGTACCGCTACCCACCGTCGCGCCTGCGTACGCCAACGGCATGGAGCGAATAAAAGTTTTTTGCTCCTTTTTTTCAAAAAAGGAGCGCTTCCTTACCTCCCTTTAAAAATACCCCTCCCTCTTCTTGCGCTCCAGCGAACTCCCCTCCTCCCCATCACTCACCCGCCCCTGCCGCTCCGAGGTCCGGGAAGCCAGGGTCTCCGCCAGAACGGCACGCAAATCCTCGGCCGTGGATTCAACCGCGCCGGTCACCGGCCAGCAGCCGAGAGTGCGGAAGCGCACGGAGCGCAGGGCGGGCCGGTCCTCTGCGTGCCATTGCATGCGGGCGGCGTCATCGATCGCGATGAGGGTGCCGCCGCGTTCGACGGTGATGCGGGGGGAGGCGAAATAGAGCGGCGCGAGTTCGACGCCGCTGAGCAGGGCGTAGTGCCAGACGTCGATCTCCGTCCAGTTGGACAGCGGAAAGACGCGGGCGGACTGGGTGGCCAGGAGGCGGGTGTTGTAGAGACGCCAGAATTCCGGCCGCTGGTCGCGCGGGTTCCAGGCGTGGCTGGCGTCGCGGACCGAAAAGATACGCTCCTTGGCGCGGGAGCGTTCCTCGTCGCGCCGGGCGCCACCGAAGATGACATCGTAGCCGCCGGCATCGAGTGCCTGTTTCAGCGGGTCGGTGCGCATGACGCGGGTGTAGTGCTCGCCGTGGTTGAAGGGGTTGATGCCCTCGGCGCGCCCGGCCTCATTGGCCGCGACGATGAGGCGGAAGCCGTGGTGGGCGGCGAAGCGGTCGCGGAAGGCGAGGAGGGAGTCGAACTCCCAGGTTGAATCGATGTGAAGGAGGGGGAAAGGCGGCTTGGCCGGGTGGAAGGCGCGCAAGGCGAGATGCGCCATCACCGTGGAATCCTTGCCGGCGGAAAACAGCATCACCGGGTTGCGCGCCTCGGCAACCGCCTCGCGGATGATGTGGATGGCCTCGGAGACCAGGCAAGCGAGCTGGGAGCCGGGCGGGATCATCGCGGGGGCGCTCACCGGAGGGCTCCCGCGGCGGCGATGTAGAGCGGGATTCCCGCGATCAGGTTGAAGGGGAAGGTAATGCCGATCGCCATGGTCAACGCCACCGCGAGATTGGCCTGGGGCAAGGCGATGCGCAGCGCGGCGGGGACGGCGATGTAGGAGGCGGAGGCGGCGAGCGTCATCAGCACCGCGGTACCGCCGGGGGAGAGGCCAAGCGGCAGGGCGAGGGCCGCGCCGATTGTGGCGCCAAGCAGTGGCATGATGAGCGCGAAGGCGACCAGGCCGGGGGCCAGGCTGCGGGAGTCCCGCAGGCCGCGCCCGGCGATCAGGCCCATCTCCAGCAGGAAGAGGCAGAGGAAGCCGGGGAAGAGGTCGACCAGGAAGGGCTTGACGGTGGCCGCGGCGGCGGGGTTGGCGAGGGCGCCGACCAGCAGCGCGCCGATCAGCACGATGACCGAGCCGTTGAGGAAGACCTCGCGCAGCAGATGCCGCCCGCCGGCACCGCCGCCGGCCAGCAGCAGGCAGGCGAGAATGGCGGGGGTCTCCATCGCCGCGGCAACGGCGACCATGAAGCCGTCGGCTGGCATGCCAAGCCGGGCGGTCGCGGCCAGGACGGCGGCGAGGGTGACGGCGGAGATCGAGCCGTAATGCCCGGCGATGGCCGCACGGTCGGTCGGGCCGAGCCGGGTCAGCAGGCGCAACAGGCGCTCGGCCAGGAACGGGGTGGCGAAGGAGAGCGCGACACCGGCGGCCAGTGCCGCGGCGAGGAGGGGGGTGACGCCGTGATGGGCGATCTCGAGCCCACCGCGATAGCCGATCGACATCATAAGGTAGAGGGCCAGGAGGCGGGCGACCTGGTCGGGCACCGCGAGGTCGGAGCGGGCGAGGCTGGCGAAGGCGCCGATGAGGAAGAACAGCACGGGAGGCGAGGCAAGGTTCTGCGCGGCGATGTCGGCGATCATGACGGGATCCGGGTTGGCCCGCCGCACCATAGGCATGTCCAGTGTTTGTGGAATTTGATAATATTGACATTCATATTCAATATTATTGATGTTACGCCCATGCCCCGCCCACTCGCCAATCTCGACCTCGACCTGGTTCGCACCTTCGTCACCATCGCTCGCCTCGGCCGCTTCAGCCGGGCGGCGACGCGGTTGGGGCGGCAGCAATCGACGATTTCGCTGCAGATTTCCCGGCTGGAAGCGGCGCTGGACGCAAGGCTGCTGGAGCGCTCGCCGCAGAGCCTGCGGCTGACCGAGGCGGGTGAGCGGTTCCTCGCCCATGCCGAGCGGCTGCTGGCGGTGAATGACGCGGCGGTGGCGGAGCTGCGCGAACCGGTGATGGCGGGCACGGTGCGGCTCGGCACGCCGGAGGATTTCGCGACCTCGCGGCTCCCCGACGTGCTGGCGCGGTTCACCCGCGCTTATCCCGCGGTGGTGCTCGAGGTGACCTGCGACCTGACGCTCAACTTGCTGGAGGGGTTCGAGGCGGGGCGCTTCGATCTGGTGCTGGCCAAACGCGCGCCGGGCACCCGCTCGGCGCGGAACGGGGTGCGGGTGTGGCGGGAGGCGCTGGTTTGGGTGGGTTCCACAGGGGAGGCGGAGCGGCCGATCGGGCTGGTGGTGTCGCCGGAGCCCTGTGTTTATCGCAAGCGGGCGGTCGACTCCCTGGAGCGGGCGGGGCTGGCGTGGCGGATCACCTATACGTGCGGGGCGCTGTCGGGCGCGCTGGCGGCGGTGAAGGCGGGGCTGGGGGTCGCGGTACTACCGCGCGACATGGTGCCGGCGGGCATCGAGGTGAGTCACGATCCGCGGTTGCCGGCGCTGACGGACACCGAGATCGCGCTGATCGACAACGGCGCCCTGAGCGCGCCGGCGCGGCGGCTGAAGGAGCATGTGGTGCGGGCGCTGGGTTGATCGCGCGGCCGGGCGACGTTGGGGCGGATGGGTCTTTGTCAACAAAAGGAACCGCTTCCCGTCACGCTCGGCGGACGTTCCAGAATTTCGGCACCCCCGGCAGCACACCCTCCAGGTCCGTCCGCCAGGCGGAGGGCTGAAGGGTGACCCCGCAGGGCGCGAGGGGGACGGATTGCAGGCATTCGAGCTGAAGCTGCTCTGCAAAACGGAGGCGCTCGGCGGGGTCGGAGGTGAGCAGCGAGGCGGAGCGCAGCTCCTCGTAGCGCGGGCTGTCGTACCAGCCGGACTCCTCGGCGGCGACCCCGCGCAGGCGGGAATTGACCAGCGGGGAGGCGACGGACAGGCTCGGCACGTTGAGGATGTGCAGGTGAAAGCCGCCGGATTCCGGCGGATCCTTCTTGATTACCCGCTGGGTCATCGTCGCCCAGTCCATGTAGATGTTATCCAAATTTACTCCGATGCGCTTCAGCAGATCGGCCAGTACCTCGCTGGCCGCCTTTACGTTGGGGTAGTCGCCGGGCGAGATCTGGATGATCTTTTCGCCCTTGTAGCCCGCCGCCGCCAGCGCCGCGCGGGCCTGGGCGGCGGTGTAGGGCGGGCGGATGGCGGCGAGACCGGCCTCGGTCGCGTCCGGCATGCCGGGGGGATAGAAGCCGACGCCGGGGCGTTGCAATTCGGCCTCGCCGCCGCCGACGGCGTTGACGAAATCCTCCTGGTTGATCGCCCGCATGATCGCCTGGCGCATTTCCGGGCGGTTGAACGGCGGTAGCACGTGGTTGAAGCGGACGAACATGTAGTTGCCCTCGGTCTCCAGCACCTGGCCGCGGAGGTTGCGGTCCTTGCGGATGAGGGGCAGCAGGTCTTGCGCGGCGTATTCCCAACAGTCCTGCTCGCCTTTTTGCAGGGCGGCGAAGGCGGTGCCCTGGTCGGGCATGGTGGACCAGACGACGCGTTCGAAATGCACGATCTTCGGGCCGGCGCCGTGGTCGGGCGTGCCGGAGGAACGGGGCACGTAGCCCTCGAACCTGGCATAGACGTTACGCACGCCTTGCAGGCGCTCGGCGGCGAGGTAGCGGAAGGGGCCGCTGCCGATCACCTCGGGGATCTGCTTGAAGGGGTCGGTCATCGCCAGGCGCTCGGGCATCATCGCCGGCATGTAGGCGCCGGGCTTGCCGAGGGAGGCGGCGAGCAGGGGGAAGCGGTGTTTCAGGCGGAACTCGATGGTGCGGTCGTCGATCGCGGAGATCTCGTCGCTGATCGCCAGCACCTCCTTGCCGAGCACGTCGCGCTTGCCCCAGCGGCGGATGGAGGCCACGCAATCGCGCGCCAGGACGGGCGGGCCGTCGTGCCAGCGCAACCCGTCGCGCAGGCGGATGCGCCAGCGCTTGCCGTCATCCTCGATGGTGTGACCCTCGGCCATTTGCGGGTGGGCCACCGAGGCGCCGTCGGTGCCGTAGAGCTGGTCGAACACCAGGCCGCCGTGATTGCGGCTGATGTTGGTCATGCTGAAATGAGGGTCGAGGAAGGCGAGGTCGATCTGCGGCATGAAGCGCAGCTCATGCGCCTTGTCACCCGCCGCCAAGGCAGGGGCGGCCAACGCCATCCCACCCGCGCCGCCCAGCATCGCCCGCCGGCTGATTCGCCCCATGGTCGTCTCCCCTTGTGTTGGCGCCAATGTGCGCCTGGGGCTCGGGATGTCAAACCTTGGGGGGCGGAGGAAGGGAGGAAGCGCTGCTTTTTTGAAAAAAAGAAGCAAAAAACTTTTATTCCCTTTGGTATGTACCGCTCCCGTGTATCCGAGGGGTGTACGCCAACGGCATGGAACGGAATAAAAAGTTTTTTTGGCTCTTTTTGTTCACAAAAAGAGCA
>CAIYPH010000888.1 GCA_903928045.1 uncultured Rhodospirillales bacterium | reverse complement strand
GCCCATGCGCGGCGCCAGGTCGAGCAGTTCCGCGAGACCGCAGGACTGCTGCGGGCGGCGTTCGCCGATGGCTTCTTCGCCGAAGGTGCCGCACACCTGTTGCAGCCCCGCCCAGCTCGCGCGGGCTGGCCGGTGGCCTTGGCAGCCGCGGCTGCGGTGCTGGCCTGCGTGATCGGGTTCGGCGGCGGCCTGCTGTGGAGCGGGCAGGAGGCCAATCCACGGGTCGCGCTGATGGATGAGGCGAGCGAGTACCACAACGTATTCATCCACGAGACCACCCATCTCGTGGAGGTCCCGGCAGATCAGCCCGAGGAAATCCGCCGCTGGCTCGGCCGCCGGTTGGAGCGGCGGCTGGATATTCCTGAGCTGTCGCCGGCCGGGCTCACCTTTGCCGGTGCGCGGCTGCTGGTGGTGGATGGGCGGCCGGTCGCCGACCTGCTCTACACGCGCGACCGCGGCGCACCGGTCGCGATTTGTGTCACCCGCTTCGACGGCGCCGCCGACGACATCCGGGTTGACCGCAAGAACGGCCAGCGGGTGGCGATGTGGACGGATGGGCAGTTCGCCTATCTCGTCGTCGGCGACCTCGACATCGGCATGGCCCGCGCGATCGCCGAGCGGGTGGCGGAGCAGATGCGCGGCTGACGATGTCATAAATCTGCCGCGCAATCGTCATCGGCGGTTTGCCGAGGCGATGTAAGGCTCCAGGCCAAGCACAGAGTGCCCTGGACGGAGCCCCCCATGACCCGCATCACCCGCCGCGCCGGCCTCACCGCCGCCGCGTCCACCGCCTTGCCGCGTTTCGCCATCGGCCAGGCCGACACCCGCCCGACCATCACCGTCGCGGTGCAGAAGATCGCCAATTCCAACACGCTGGACGCACTGCGCGAGCAGTCCAACGTCGGCACCCGCATGATGACGATGTTCGTCGAGCGGCTGATCGACCTCAACTACCAGGGCCAGTTGGAGACCAAGCCGGGCCTCGCCACCGAGTGGAAGCGGATCGACGACAAGACCGTCGAGTTCTCGCTCCGCAAGGGCGTGAAGATGCACAACGGCGATGAGTTCACCGCCGAGGACGTGGCGGCGAGCTTCTCGCCGCAGCGCATGTTCGGCGAAACCCGCCCGACGGTGCAGGGCAAGACCCTGCCGCTCTCCGGCCAGATCATCACCTCGACGGCCAACAAGGACCTGCCGCGCGAAATTCCGCCCGTCGCGCGCCGCCTGTTCCCCGCGCTTGACCGCGTCGAGATCATCGACCGTCACACCGTGCGCGTGATCAACGCCACGCCGGACGTGACCCTGGAAGGCCGGCTTTCCGCGCTCGGCGCCGGCATCGTCAGCCAGCGCGCCTTCAACGAGGCCGCTTCCTGGCTCGATTATGCGCGCAAGCCGGTCGGCAGCGGCCCCTACAAGGTGCGCGAGTTCAAGCCCGATACCTCGCTGACCATGGATGCCCATGACGACTACTGGGGCGGCCGCCCGCCGATCAAGACGCTGCGGCTGGTCGAGGTTCCCGAGGTGTCGTCCCGCGTGAATGGCCTGCTCGCCGGCGAGTTCCAGTTCGCCTGCGACATTCCGCCCGACCAGATCCGCGATATCGAAAAGAACCCGTCCTTCGAAGTGCAGGGCGGCACCATCCCCAACCACCGCATCACCACCTTCGACAAGAACCACGCCCCGCTGCGCGACCCCCGCGTGCGGCTTGCGATGGCGCACGCGATCGATCGCAAGTCGATCGTCGAAAGCCTGTGGGAGGGCCGCACCCGCGTGCCGGCCGGCCTGCAATGGGAGTTCTACGGAGACATGTTCGTGCAGGGCTGGACCGTGCCGGAGTTCGATCTCGCCAAGGCACGCGACCTCGTGAAGGCCAGCGGCTACAAGGGCGACCCGATCACCTACCGCCTGATCAATAACTACTACACCAACCAGGTGTTCACCGCGCAGGCGCTGGTGGAGATGTGGCGCCAGGCCGGGCTCAACGTGCAGATCAGCATGAAGGAGAACTGGACGCAGATCTTCGAGCGCGGGCCGGAGCGCGGCATTCGCGACTGGTCGAACTCCGCGGTGTTCAATGACCCGGTCTCCTCCATCGTCAGCCAGCACGGCCCCAATGGCGAGCAGCAGCAGTATGGCGAGTGGACCAACGAGGAGATGAACCGTCTGTCGCTGGAACTGGAGACCAGCACCGATCGCGCCCGCCGCAAGCAGGTATTCGCCCGCATGCTGCAGATCACCGAGCGCGAGGACCCCGCGTATACCGTGCTGCACCAGAACGCGACGTTCACCGCTAAGCGCAAGGACATCAAGTGGAAGGCTGCGCCCTCCTTCGCGATGGACTTCCGCGCCGGCAACTGGGGCGCCTGAGTATGCGCCTGCCCCGCCGCTCCCTGCTCGCAGGGTCCGCACTTGCTCTGCCGCGCATCGCGGTAGGGCAGGCCGACCAGCGCCCGTCGATCACCATCGCCGTGCAGCGCATCGCCAATTCCAACACGCTGGATAATCTGCGCGAGCAGTCCAACGTGGGCGAGCGCACGCTGCTGATGTTCAACGAGCGCCTGATCGACATGGATTGGCGGGGCAATCTCGCGATGCGGCCGGGGCTCGCCGAGAGCTGGCGGCGGATCGATGACGCCACGCTGGAGCTCACTCTGCGCGAGGGCGTGCGTTTCCATAACGGCGATCTGCTGACCGCCGAGGACGTCGCCTTCCGCTTCAGCCCGGCGCTGGCCTTCGGCGATACCCGCCCGGTGGTGGATGGCAAGACCCTGCCGCACGCCTTCTCGGCGATCGTCGGTCAGGGCTCGAAGAAGCTGCCGGACGAAATCCCTCCCGTCGCGCGGCGCCTGTTTCCGGGGCTCGACCGGGTCGAGGTGGTGGACCGCCGGACGGTCCGCTTCATCAACGCCACCCCTGACGTGACGCTGGAGGGGCGGCTGTCGGCCGCCGGGGCCGAGATCGTCTCGCGCCGCGCGGTGGACGAGGCGGAGTCCTGGCTCGCCTATGCCCGCAAGCCGGTCGGCACCGGGCCTTACAAGATCCGCGAATTCCGTCCGGACGTGTCGCTGATCCTCGACGCGCATGACGAGTACTGGGGCGGCCGCCCGCCGCTGAAATCCATCCGGATCCTCGAAGTGCCCGAGGTATCCGCCCGCATCAACGGCTTGCTGGCCGGCGAATACCACTTCGCCTGCGACATTCCACCCGACCAGATCGGCGTGGTGGAGGGCAACGCCGGATTCGAGGTTGTGGGCGGCACCATCCTCAACCACCGCATCACCACCTACGACAATTCCAACCCGGTGCTGCGCGACCCGCGCGTCCGCCTCGGTCTCGCCCATGCCGTCGATCGCCAGGCGATCATCGACGGGCTGTGGGCCGGGCGCACCCGCGTGCCGCGGGGCATGCAGTGGGAGTTCTACGATGACATGTTTGTCGCGGACTGGCGGGTGCCGGAATACGACCTGGCCAAGGCGCGGCAGTTGCTGAAAGAGGGCGGCTACAAGGGTGAGCCGATCCCCTACCGGCTGCTCAACAACTATTACACCAACCAGGTCGCCACCTCGCAGATCCTGGTGGAGATGTGGCGGCAGGTCGGCGTGAACGTTGAGATCACCATGAAGGAGAATTGGACGCAGATCCGCGACCGCTCCACCGTCCGCGGGGTGCGGGATTGGTCGGCCGGCGCGCCGTTCAATGATCCGGTCGGCGCCATCGTCTCCAATTTCGGGCCGAATGGCGCTGCCCAGCAGGCCGGCGAATACCGCAACGCGGAATTCAGCCAGATGTGCGTGATCTTGGAGACCAGCGGCGATCGGCCGCTGCGCCGCAAGGCCTTCCGCCGCATGCTGGAAATCGCCGAGCGCGAGGACCCCGCCTATACGCTGCTGCACCAGAACGCGACCTTCACCGCCAAGCGCAAGGAGATCCGCTGGAAGGCCGCGCCGAGTTTCGCGATGGACTTCCGGCCCGGAAACTTCGCACTCTGACCGGCATGACACATCCATTGGTTGCCATTCGCGGCCTCGGCGTCGCGTTCAACGGCGTGCCGGCGCTGCGCGGGATCGATCTCGACGTCGGCAAGGGCGAGGCGGTCGGGCTAGTCGGCGAGTCGGGCTCGGGCAAATCGGTCACCTGGCTCGCGGCGCTTGGGCTGCTGCCCGCGACTGCCAAGGTCTCCGGCAGTGTGACGCTGGGGCATGAGGAGTTGCTTGGCGCGCCGCCTTCCCGGCTCGATGCCGTGCGCGGCGGGCGGATTGCGATGATTTTCCAGGACCCGGTGAGCGCGCTCAACCCTGTGCACCGCATCGGACGGCAGATCGAGGAGGCGCTGCGCCTGCATCGCGGCATCACTGGTGCGGCGGCCCGGGCGGAGGCGATCAGGCTGCTGGAACAGGTCGGCATCCCCGACCCCAGGCGCCGCATCGACATCTATCCCCATGAAATGTCGGGCGGGCAGAACCAGCGGGTGGTGATCGCCATGGCGCTGGCCGGGCAGCCGGAATTGCTGGTGGCGGACGAGCCGACCACCGCGCTCGATGCCACCATCCAGGCGCAGATTCTCGACCTGCTGCGCCGCCTGCGGGCGGAGACCGGCATGGCGCTGGTGCTGATCAGCCACGATCTCGGCGTGGTCGCCGACATGTGCGACCGGGTGGGCGTAATGTATGCCGGCCGCATCGTCGAGCAGGCGCCGGCAGATCGGCTGTTCGCCGTGCCCGCGCATCCCTACACCGCCGGCCTGCTCGCCGCCCTGCCGGAGCTTGACGGCCCGCGCCGACGCCTCGCCGCCATTCCCGGCTTCGTGCCGGAGCCCTGGGCGATGCCGCCCGGCTGCGCCTTCGCGCCGCGCTGCCCGATCGCCAGCGCGCTGTGCGACGCCGGGCCGCCGCCGCGCGCGAGCATCGGCGATCGGCATGACGTCGCTTGCTTGCAGCCGAGCACGCCCGGCGTGTTCGCCGCCGCACCGGCACAGACGGTGCGGGCATGACTAAAGGAAGCGGTTCTTTTTTGAAAAAAAGAACCAAAAAACTTTTATCCGTCTGGTTCGGTGTTACCCGGAACACTCGGCAGCAAGCGGATAAAAAGTTTTTGCTTCTTTTTT
>CAIYPH010000887.1 GCA_903928045.1 uncultured Rhodospirillales bacterium | reverse complement strand
CCACCTCGCCACCATCCGCCTCAACCCAACACCAAGAGCATGTCTCAACGCCGCAATTCAGACCTACGCATAGAATACGAGAATAGAGCCAAAACTTTTTATCCGTTTGGTTTGCAGCTGCGGGGGATACCCGCGGCCCAACGGATTAAAGTTTTTTGGCTCTTTTTCAAAAAAGAACCACTTCCTTCACCCAAGCCGCAACAAGGCCGCGCCCAACGCAATCACCGCCACCGCCGCCCAGCCGCGCCGCCCAGGCCGCTCACCGAGGAAAACCCGGGCGAAGCCAACGCCGAACAGCATCGCCGTCTCCCGCACCGCCGCAACCGGAGCGATCGGCGCGATGGTCATCGCCCAGAGCGCGATCGCGTAGGCGGCCATGGAGCAGAAGCCGCCGCCGAGGCCACGCGCCATCTCCCTGACGCTCGGCAGGACAATGCGCTGGCCGCGTAACAGCCACAGCAGCGACGGCACCAGGGAGAGCGGCTCGACCCAGAGGGTATAGGCCACCGGCGAACCTGAGGCCCGCGCACCCAGCGCATCATTCAGGGTATAGGCGGCGATCACCAGGGAATTGGCGAGGGCGAAGGGGATCGCCGCCGTCTCGCCTGGCTCACCGCTGCGTTTGGCCATCAGGATGACGCCGGCGGAAATGCTGAGAACTCCGGCCCAGCCCCAGGGGGACATCACCTCACCCACCACGACCATCGAGAAACAGGCGGTCAGCACCGGGGCGGTGCCGCGCATCAGTGGATAGGCGAGCGAGACGCCGCCGCGGCTGTAGGCCTCTCCGATGAGAATGAAATACAGCACGTGCAACACGCCGGAGGCGGCGAGATAAGGCCAGCTCTCGCGCGATGGCGGGGTGAGGAATGGCAGGACGCAGGCGCAGATGAGCGCCGCACCCACCACCACCAACGCCATCTCCCGCCGCCGGTCGCGTTGCGCCCGGATGGCGACGTTCCAGCCGGCATGCATCACCGCGCTGCCGAGGACGGCGGCCAGCGCGAGCGGGGAGAGCGTCATCATATTGTCATGATGCCGCTATGGCCCGCCTGCGGCCAGCCGGATGATGCAATGGGGTTGTGGGGATCAGCCCCGCGTTTCGAACAGCCGAACGAAGGCCGTAAGGTCGGCTGGATCCAGATCGGAGACGGCGCTGAACACCAGGCCGTCACGGGACCAGCGACGCAGTGCATAGCCATCGCGCGCGGCGCTCTCGGACTTCGCACCGGTGGCAGGCCAGACGAAGACGTTGATGGGGTGCTTGTCGCGCCGGTAAACCAGCACGGCAACGCTGCGGCCGCCGATCACATCGAGCCGCCCGCCGATCAGCGGGAACCCCTCGGCGGCGAAATCCGGCACGTTGGGCGCGAAATCGAGTTTGCCCTCGAACCATGGTTTTACGGTGTGGCGGTCGGTTGATGGCACGTCGAGCAGATGGGCGGCCTGCAAGGCGCGGATATGACCGTTGAACAGCTCGGACTCGATGCCGCGATCCGCGCTAAGCGGAGCGAATAGCAGGAGCGAGGCGGCCAGAGCGCCGGCGGCGAAGGTGAACGCCGGAAGCGCCAGCCGTGGGCGGAGGCGGACCACCGGCGGGGGGGCCAACTCGGCCTCGAGCAACGCGCGCAGGTGGGGCGGCGCCGGCAGCGGGCGCAGCGCGTCGTGCAGATTGCGGGACAGCGCGGTCATATCGGCCTGCAACGCGGCGCAGCCCGGACAGTCCCGCACATGGGCGGCGAGCACGGTGGTGGCCGCGGCATCGAGTTCGCCGTCGAGATCGGCCTGGATCAGCAGCTGCATTTCGGCACAGGCTGTCATGTGTGGGGTGGTGCCGGTCATGGCAGTCGTTCCTTGGCGGCCGAGGCGCGGCCATGGGTCAGCAGCGCCTGGCGGGCGCGGAAAAGGCGGGACATCACGGTGCCGACCGGTACCTCGGTGATGCGGGCGATGTCACGGTAGGACATATCCTCCAGCTCTCGCAGCACCAGGCATTCGCGCAGCTCGGGTGACAGGGTGGCGAGCACAGCGCGCAGCCGCGCCTCGCCTTGGCGCCGCGCATAGGCGGCTTCCGGATCGGGCGACGGGTCGGCCATCTCCGCAGCGAGGTCGAGCGGCTGCTCCGCGCGGCCGGCGGGATGATTGAGCCGGTCATAGGCGACGTTGCGCACGATGCGCAGCAGCCAGGCCCGCGCGTTGCCACCGTTGTAGGAGGCGAAATAGCTCATTGCCCGCACCATGGCGTCCTGCACCGCGTCCTCGGCCGCGGCCCGGTCGCGCAGCAGCCAGTGCGCCAGGGTGTAGGCGGCGTCGAGATGGGGCAGCGCGATGCGGGCGAATTCGGCTTTGGACATGGTTTAGGAAGGAAGCGCTTCTTTTTG
>CAIYPH010000886.1 GCA_903928045.1 uncultured Rhodospirillales bacterium | reverse complement strand
GCATGCGCCACGTCTGGGGCTCCTTCTCAATGAAGGAGTCCTATGAATCCTATCCACCCGTGATCTGGGAATCCCCTGATTTCATATCGATTCCGCGCCGCGGTGGGCCGACTTCCGCAACAGGTCTATTATCGAGCCATCGACGGAAGTTGAAGTAAGCGCGGTTGTTTTTGAACGAACCTGCTTGCTCCCACTCCGGCCTTGGGCCGACGGCCGACCAGAGTCGGACGCCGTCGAACGAGTTGCAACAATCCCAGGCTTCGACGACCACGAAGCGGGTCCCATTCGGCGAAAAATGGGGCTCTCCGCCGATTTCCGTTTCGGCGCCAGTGACATCGTCGATCCAAATCGTTTCTCGGCCCTCGCTATAGGACACGGCCACGATGAACCCGTGATGGCTTTGGTCATACTGCCGGAAGATGAACGTCGGGCAGTGGTCTGGTCTCCTCTCGCATTCCGTGATGAATCCCTCGGCGTCTCGGTCGTCGACGTCTCGGAACACCACAGTCCGTTGCTCCGCTTGGAGGGACAGGGTCGGTCCATCGCGCTGCACGCGTCCACGCGCCGCCGAAATGGCGTCCGCCTCGGCCCGGCGCATTGGGATGAATGTGTTACCGTCGCCTACAGGCGCGGTCGCAGGCTGCGCCGTGGCGTCGCCGGCGAGTACTCCGAGTACGGCGACAGCGCCAGCGATCGCATTCCGGATCATGCGCGCTCGCTAGCCCGCATTTGCCTGAAGAATATAGTTCACCCCGGTATCCCGCGTCGCCTTCCACCCCCCCCGCAGCGGATCGGGCGTCATCCCCGCGATATCGGCGACGCGCAGCCCTGCCGCGCGGCAAAGCGCCCCAAGTTCGGCGGGAGTCAGGAAGCGCGCATGGTCATGCGTGCCGACCGGCAGCAGGCGCAGCACGTATTCGGCGCCGAGTTTGGCGACGAGGTAGCTGCGTTTGGTGCGGTTGAGTGTGGAGAGGAACAGGCTGCCATCAGGCTCCAACAGCCCGGCCAGCACCGCGACGAAGCGGGCGGGGTCCGGCACGTGCTCGATCACTTCGAGCGCGGTGATCACCGGGAAGCGTGCGTCTTCGGCCAGCAGATCCTCGGCGAGGCCGGCGCGGTAGGACAGCGTGAGGCTCTGGCCCTCGGCATGGGCGCGGGCGGCGTCGATGGCGCCACCGGCGGCGTCGAGGCCGAGGACGTCATGGCCGAGCTTCGCCAGCGCCTCGGAGAGCAGGCCGGCGCCGCAGCCGACGTCGAGGATGCGGGAGGCGGGCGCGATGCGGGTGTCGATCCAGCCGGCGCGCAGCGGGTTCATCGCGTGGAGCGGGCGCATGGGGCCCGTCGGGTCCCACCATTCGGCGGCCAGGGCGTCGAAGCGGGCGACTTCCTCGTTCGACACCACGCCGGTCTGTGCTTGCTGCATGTTGCTCATACCCCTCGGCGCCAGTATGTGTGCCGCCCATCGCATTGCACAACAGCCCGTCCTAAGCCGGGCCTCGCCTGGAAGAGCCGCATGTCAGCCGCCCCCTCTGCCAAATCCGGCACCCGTATCGTCATGAAGTTCGGCGGCACCTCGGTTGCCGACCTCGACCGTATCCGCAATGTCGCCGCGCGCGTGAAGCGCGAGGTGGCGGCCGGCAACCAGGTGGCCGTGGTGGTCTCCGCCATGGCGGGGGTGACGAACACGCTGGTGAAATACTGCCAGGACCTGTCGCCGCTGTTCGATCAGCGCGAGTATGACGCGGTGGTGGCGACCGGCGAGCAAGTGACCTCGGGGCTCACCGCGATCGCGCTGCAGGAAATCGGCGTCAACGCGCGCTCCTGGCAGGGCTGGCAGATCCCGCTCAATACGGATGACCAGCATGGCAAGGCCCGCATCGAGGGCATCGAGGGCGCGGCGCTGATCGCCTCGATGGAGGCCGGCGAGGTGCCTGTGGTGGCGGGGTTCCAGGGCGTCGGCCCCGGCAGCCGCATCGCCACCCTTGGCCGCGGCGGCTCGGATACCTCGGCGGTGGCGCTGGCGGCGGCGTTGCATGCCGATCGCTGCGACATCTACACCGATGTGGACGGCATCTATACGACCGACCCGCGCATCGTGCCGAAAGCCCGGAAACTGCCGCGCATCGCCTATGAGGAGATGCTGGAACTGGCCTCGGTCGGCGCCAAGGTGTTGCAGACCCGCTCGGTGGAACTCGCGATGAAGAAGCGGGTGCGGGTGCAGGTGCTGTCGAGCTTCGCGCCGCCGGAGGTGTTGGGCGGGGATTTGCCGGGCAGTCTGGTTGTGGATGAGGATGAGATCGTGGAACAGGAAATCGTATCGGGCATCGCCTACTCGCGCGACGAGGCGAAAATCACCGTCCGCCATATCCCGGACCGTCCGGGCGTGGCCGCCGCCATTTTCGGGCCGCTTTCGGCCGGTGGCGTGAATGTGGACATGATCGTGCAGAATATCGGCGCGGAGACCTCCAGCACCGATCTGACCTTCACCATCGGCAAGACCGACCTGCCGCGCGCCAAGGCGATCCTGGCGGAGCAGCAGGAGAAGATCGGCTATGCCGAGCTGGTGGCGGATGCCGATGTGGCGAAAATCAGCGTCGTCGGCGTTGGCATGCGCAGCCATGCCGGCGTGGCCAACACCATGTTCACCGCGCTGGCGAGCAAGGGGATCAACATCCAGGTGATTTCGACCAGCGAAATCAAGGTCTCCGTGCTGATCGGCGCCGACTACACGGAGCTTGCGGTGCGTGCGCTCCACACCGCCTATGGATTGGACGCCGCGTGAGCATGATCGCCGCAGGCCGGAGGCTGGAGGCGTGAATCATGCGAACCAAACTATGACCGATCGCATGGCCGCCCGCGCGACGCTCGATCGGCTGTGGGCGCGGGGAACCGCGTTCCTCGGCTCCGAAGTCGCGATCATGGGCGGCGCGATGAGCTGGGTGAGCGAGCGGAACCTGGTGTCCGCCATCTCCAATGCCGGTGGGTTCGGGGTGATCGCCTGTGGGGCGATGGGGCCGGAGCTGCTGGAGAAAGAGATCGCCGCGACCCAGGCGATGACGTCCAAGCCCTTCGCGGTGAACCTCATCACCATGCATCCGCAGCTCGATGACCTCGTGCGCGTCTGCATCGCGGCCAAGGTGAGCCATGTCGTGCTGGCCGGCGGGATTCCGCCGGGGGGCGCGGTGAAGGCGGTGAAGGATGGCGGTGCGAAGCTGATCGCCTTCGCCCCGGCGCTGGTGCTGGCCAAGCGGCTGGTGCGCTCGGGGGCGGATGCGATCGTGATCGAGGGCAGCGAGGCCGGCGGGCATATCGGCCCGGTGTCGCTGACGGTGCTGGCGCAGGAGATCCTGCCGCATCTGAAGGACGTGCCGGTGTTCGTCGCCGGCGGGCTTGGGCGTGGCGAGGCGATTCTCTCTTATCTCGAAATGGGCGCCGCCGGCGTGCAGCTCGGCACCCGCTTCGCCGCGACCGTCGAGAGCATCGCCCATGAGAATTTCAAGAAGGCCTTCGTGCGCGCCAATGCGCGGGACGCGATCCCGAGCATCCAGCTCGACGAGCGCTTCCCGGTCATCCCCGTCCGCGGCCTCGCCAATGCCGGCACCAAGCGCTTCCTGGCCCACCAGGCCGAGACGCTGAAGCGCTTCGACAGCGGAGAGCTCAACAAGGAGCAGGCCCAGCTCTCGATCGAGCATTTCTGGGCCGGCGCCCTGCGCCGCGCGGTGATCGAGGGCAACGTGGACGACGGCTCGGTGATGGCTGGGCAGTCGGTCGGGATGGTGACGTCGGTGCAGACGGTGCCGGCGGTGATCGCGGAGCTCATCGCCCAGGCTGAGGATGCTTTGATCAGCCGGGCGGAGCGAGGGTAAGTAAGGAGGGAAGCGGTTCTTTTTTGTAAAAAAGAACCAAAAAACTTTTATTCGTTTGCTTCGGAACCCTCCTGGGAGGGGGCGCGCCAAACGGATAAAAAGTTTTTGCTTCTTTTTTCAAAAAGAAG
>CAIYPH010000885.1 GCA_903928045.1 uncultured Rhodospirillales bacterium | reverse complement strand
GATCACAGGGTTTCGGTATTAGTGCCCATAGCAGCCACGCGAAAAATATACGTCGTAGGATCATTGGATTGCCGCCTTGTGGTCGGCCGTTTGTCTGAGATGTTCTGTGCATTCGATGAGGGAAGATTAGCTCTTTGCTCTTGGTGCGTTTTGTGAGGTCCCGGATTTCGCTGCGCTGTATCCGGGCAACGGGGTGGGGTTGAAGGGGGGGCGTCAGCGGGATTCGCGGGTGTGCCAGAGGCGCAGGATGATGATCGCGTCTTGGTCGATGGCGTAGCGGAGTTCGTAGTGGCCGACGATGATGCGACGGACTTCCTGGGGGGCAAATTCTTCGAGGGTTTCGCCGAGGCGGGGGTGGGCGAGGAGGCGTTCGGGGGGGCAGGTCAGGGATTGCACTGTGCGGGCGGCGGCCTGGCGGTTGACGGGGGCGAGGAAGTCGTGGAGGCGGGCGAGGTCTGAGAGGGCGCGGGTGGTCCAGCGCAGGCGCATCAGCGGGGGAGGGGTTGTTCGTGGTCGGTGCCGAGGCTGTCGGCCCAGGCGAGGACGGATTGGTGGTCGATGACGTTGCCGGTGGCGACGTCGGCGAGGGCTTCGAGGGTGAGGCGGTGGCGTTCTTCTTCCTGGTCGATCCAGGCGGTGAGGGCTTGCTTGACGATCCAGGCGCGGGGGCGGTCAAGGCGGGTGGCGAGGCGGTCGAGTTTGTCGGCGAGGGGGGCGGGGATTTGGGCGGTCAGGGGCTTGGTTTGCATGGGGCCTCCGGGGACGGGGTGAGGGTAGTCGGGTTGGAGGGAGGTGGCCACTGGAATGCTTATGGGATGGGTTCCAAGGGCCTCACGGCCCTTGGCGGGTCCAGGGCAGAGCCCTGGCCTTACTTCCCCTCCCCAAGCGAGCCCGTCCTAGAATGGCACATGGATGGCTTTCGCCGCCGACGCGGCGGCGGGTGGCGGCGTTTCGGGCCAATCGGCGCGGGGTTTGGTCACTGCGGGTGTTTTTGGCGGTGTTTTTGCTGAGTTTGTTTGCGGAGTTCATCGCCAATGACCGGCCTTTGGTGGTTCGGTTCGAGGGGCGGTGGTTTTTTCCGGTGGTGCAGGATTACGCCGAGGATGCGTTTGGCGTGGAGTTCATGCCGGTGGAGGCGGACTACACGGATCCGATGTTGGTGCGGACGATCAATCGCGATGGCTGGATGATTTGGCCGGTAATTCCGTATCGGTACAACACGCTGTGCAAGGACTTGCCGGTGCCGGCGCCGGCGCCGCCTTCGGCCAGGAATTGGCTGGGGACGGATGACCAGGCGCGGGATGTGCTGGCACGGGTGATTTACGGGTTCCGGATTTCGGTGTTGTTCGGGTTCACGCTGACGATCATTTCCTCGGCGATCGGGGTGGCGGCGGGGGCGATCCAGGGGTTCCGCGGCGGGATGACGGATTTGCTGTTCCAGCGCTTCATCGAGATCTGGTCGGGCATGCCGCAGCTGTATTTGCTGATCATTTTGTCCTCGATGATCACGCCGGGGTTTTGGGTGCTGCTGGTGTTTTTGCTGCTGTTCAGCTGGATGTCGCTGACGGGGGTGGTGCGGGCGGAGTTTCTGCGCGGGCGGAATTTGGAATATGTGCGGGCGGCGAAGGCGTTGGGAGTCTCGGACCTCGCGGTGATGTGGCGGCACATCTTGCCTAATGCGATGGTGGCGACGCTGACGTTTTTGCCGTTCACCTTGTCGGGTTCGGTGACGATTTTGGCGAGCCTGGACTTCCTGGGCTTCGGCCTACCGCCGGGTTCGCCGTCGCTGGGCGAACTGGTGAGCCAGGGGAAGAACAACCTGCAGGCCCCATGGCTCGGCATAACGGCGTTCGTGGTGCTGGGTGGGTTGCTGAGCATGCTGATTTTCATCGGCGAGGCGGCGCGGGATGCGTTTGATCCGCGGAAGGCGCCGAAATGAAGGAAAGCCGTTCTTTTTTGAAAAAAAGAACCAAAAAACTTTTGCTCGTTTGCTCCGCGCTTTCCCGGGAGGGTGCGCAGCAAACGGATAAAAAGTTTTTGCTTCTTTTTTCAAAAAGAAGCGCTTCCTTCCTTTACCCGGCGTGGCGCCCAGCATGACCCTGCTTTCCCTCGATAGCCTCACGATCGCGTTCGGCGCGCGGAGGGTGGTGGAGGATGTGTCCTTCACGCTTGATCGCGGCGAGACGTTGGCGCTGGTGGGGGAGAGCGGCAGCGGCAAGTCGTTGACCGCGTTGTCGGTGCTGGGGCTGTTGCCGCCGGGTGCGGCGGCGTCGGGGGCGGTAACGTTGGATGGCCAGGCGGTGATCGGCGCGCCGGCGGTGGCGATGCGGCGGCTGCGTGGCGGCACGGCGGGGATGGTCTTCCAGGAGCCGATGACCAGCCTCAACCCGCTCGCGCGTATCGGCGCGCAGATCGCGGAGGCGATCACCCTGCATCGCCCGATCGCCGGCGCAGCGCTGCGGGCGCGGGTGGTGGAATTGCTGGAGGAGGTCGGGTTCGCCGACGCCGCGGATCGGCTGGACGCGTTTCCGCACCAGTTGTCGGGCGGCCAGCGGCAGCGGGTGATGATCGCCGCGGCGCTCGCCAATGATCCGCCGTTGCTGATCGCCGATGAGCCGACCACTGCGCTCGACGTCACCATCCAGGCGCAGATTTTGAAGCTGTTGGCGGCCGAGAAGGCGCGGCGGGGGTTGGCGTTGCTGTTGATCAGCCATGATCTGGCGATCGTGCGGCGGTTCGCCGACCGGGTGGCGGTGATGCGGCACGGGCGGATCGTCGAGGCGGGGACGGTCGCCGCGGTGTTCGGCATGCCGCAGCATCCCTATACCTGCGAGCTGCTGGCCGCCGAGCCACGCGGCCGGCCGGAGCCGGTGGCGGAGGGGGCCGAACTGCTCTGCACCGCCGAGGACGTGAAGGTGCATTTCCCGATCCGCCGCGGCGTGCTGCGGCGGACGATCGGCCATGTGAAGGCGGTGGACGGCGTGTCGCTGCGGGTGCGGGCCGGCGAGACGGTGGCGCTGGTGGGGGAGAGCGGCTCGGGCAAGTCCACCATGGGCTATGCGCTGGCGGCGTTGCAGGAGTCCGAGGGGCGGATTGCGTTTCGTGGTGAGCCGGTGCCGGGCGTGGACCGGGCGCGGATGCGGGCGCTGCGAGCGGAGTTGCAGATCGTCTTCCAGGACCCGTTCGGCAGCTTGTCGCCGCGAATGTCGGTCGGCAACATCATCGCCGAGGGGTTGGCTGTGCATGCGCCCGAGCAGAGCAGGGAGATGCGGGCGGCGCGGGTGGCGGAGGCGTTGCGCGAGGTGGGGTTGCCCGCGGATATCGGCGAGCGGTTTCCGCATGAGTTCAGCGGTGGCCAGCGCCAGCGCATCGCGATTGCGCGGGCTATTGTCCTGCGGCCACGCTTCCTGGTGCTGGACGAGCCGACCAGCGCGCTCGACATGTCGGTGCAGGCGCAGATCGTGGAACTGCTGCGGCGGCTGCAGCGGGACTACGCGCTCGGCTATTTGTTCATCAGCCATGATCTGCGGGTGGTGCGGGCGCTGGCGCACCGGGTGATCGTGCTGCGGCGTGGCCTGGTGGTAGAGGAAGGCCCAGCCGATGCGGTGTTCGAGCGGCCGGCGCATCCCTACACCCAGGCGCTGATGGCCGCCGCCTTCAGCCTCGAGGCGGACGAAACCGGCGCCGTCTCACAGTAGCTACCGTGACCCGTGACGATGCTGCGGTGCATCCCATGCATGGCTTATGGGGTGCCGCGTTAATATAACGCTGCTTATGATCTCGGGGTGCCTGACAACCCCGACCTGCTGTTCCTGCTGCATGACCTCGCCCGCCATCTCCGGCTCGATGCCGACCGGCGCGCCGGTGCCTATGGGCTGACGCGGGCGCAATGGGTGATCCTCTACTGGCTGGAGAAGCAGCCGGGCCTGTCCCAGAAGGAACTGGCGGAAATCGTTGAAGTCGAGCCGATCACCATCGGACGGCTGATCGATCGGCTGGAAGCGTCCGGCCTCGTCGAGCGCCGCGCCGACCCCAATGACCGGCGGATCTGGCGCCTGCACATCCTGCCGCCGGCGTTGCCGGTGCTGGGGAAACTCCAGGCCGAGCGCACCGATATGCTCGCCTCCGTCGCCTGCGGGATCGAACCCGCGATGCTTGCCACATTGAAGACAGGACTTGCCCGCATGAAGGGGAACATCTCCGCCGACCTACGCAGCAAGTCGCTCGAAAAGGACCTCGCCTGATGTCGCAGACTGCCACGGCCCCCGGAGCGCACGCCATGCCGGGCGCCACCCCCCTCAAGCGGGAGCGCGCCCGGGTGCTGCGCCCGATTCTCATGCTCGGCGGAATTGCCGTCGTCGCGGTGGGCTCGTTCTTCTACTGGCTGAACGGTGGACGCATCGTCTCGATCGACAACGCCTATGTCCGCGCCGCCAAACTCGCGGTGGCGACCGACGTGTCAGGCATCGTCGCCGAGGTGGCGGTGAAGGAAGGCCAACTGGTCAAGAAGGGGGACCTTCTGTTCCGCCTCGACCAGGCGCCATTCAAAATCGCGCTCGCCGGCGCCGAGGCCAACCTCGCCCAGGTCGCCCTCTCGATGGAGGCGATGAAGCGCGACTACCAGCGCATGCTGCGCGATATCGAGGCCAAGCAGGCCCAGGTGCAGGCCGATCAGGCGAGCTATGACCGGTTCGCCAACCTGGTGAAGGGCGGTGGCGTGACCCGCGCCGAGTATGACGATGCGCGGTTCAAGCTCGCGGCCAACCAGGCGATGGTCGAGAGCCTCAAGACCCTGGCATTCGTCCAGCTCGCGCGCCTCGGCGGCAATGCCGAGCTGGATGTGACGAGCGCGCCGCAATATCTCCAAGCCAAGGCGCAGGTGGATGAGCTGCGCCGCCAGCTCGCCCATACCGAGGTGCACGCGCCCTTCGCCGGGGTCGCCACCCAGGTGGAGACCATGCAGCCCGGCATGTATCTCGCCGCCGCGACGCCCGGCTTCGGGCTGGTATCTTCCGAGCGCGTCTGGATCGATGCCAGCCCCAAGGAAACCGACCTCACCTACGTGAAGCTCGGCGACCATGTCGATGTCACCGTCGACACCTATCCGGGCCGCACCTGGAACTGCGCCGTGCAGTCGATCGCTCCAGCATCGGGTGCCGAATTCTCGGTGCTGCCGGCCCAGAACGCCTCGGGCAACTGGGTGAAGGTGGTGCAGCGCATCCCGCTGCGCGTCTCCTGCGATCGCAAGGAGGGTGACCCCATCCTGCGCGCCGGCATGAGCGTCATCGTCGACATCAACACCGGCCATGTGCGCCATTGGCGCGACCTGATGCCCTAAGGCGATGAGCCTGGCTGACCGGCCATGAGCGGCGGCGGGGTCGCGCGCCACCGCGGGATCATCACGGTCTGCGTCATGGTGGCCACCCTGATGCAGGTGCTGGATTCCACCATCGCCAACGTCGCGCTGCCCTATATGCAGAGCAGCCTGAACAGCACGCTCGACCAGATCACCTGGGTGCTGACCTCCTACGTCGTCGCCTCGGCGATCATGACGGCACCTGTGGGCTGGCTGGCGGCGCGGTTTGGGCGCAAGCGGCTGTTCCTGATCTGCCTGGTCGGCTTCACCCTCACCTCCATGCTGTGCGGTGCGGCGCAGACGCTCGACCAGATGGTGGTGTTCCGCATCGCCCAGGGCGGCTTCGGCGCCGCGCTGGTTCCGCTGTGCCAGGCGATCATGCTGGACATCTACCCGGTCGAGAAGCGCCCGCAGGCGATGGCGATCTGGGGGCTCGGCGTGATGGTCGGGCCGATTTCCGGCCCCACCCTCGGCGGCTGGCTGACCGACGTCTACAATTGGCGCTGGGTGTTCTACGTCAACCTGCCATTCGGCATCCTGGCGATTACCGGCCTCGCGTTGTTTCTGCCCAAAAGCGAGCCCAACCGCGCGCTGCGCTTCGACTGGACCGGCTTCGCCGTGCTCGGCCTAGCGATCGGCAGCCTGCAATTGATGCTCGACCGCGGCCAGGAGCTGGACTGGTTCAGCTCCGCGGAAATCACCGCCGAACTGGTACTCGCCGTGCTCGGCACCTACCTTTTCATCGTCCACATGCTCACCGCCGAGCGCCCCTTCATTCCGCCGGCCATCTTCCGCGACCGGAATCTCACCAGCGCCATGCTGGTGATGGGCTCGACCGGCATGGTGCTGATGGCAAGCTCCGCCCTGCTCGCGCCCTATTTGCAGAACCTCGCCGGCTACCCGGTGGAGACCGCCGGCATCGTGCTGGCGCCACGCGGCCTCGGCACCATGGTGGCGATGACGTTGGCGGGCAAATATGGCGGGCGGGTGGACCAGCGGATTTTCATGACCGTCGGCGTGCTGGTGCTGGCCTCGACCTTGTTCTCGATGAGCGGCTGGACGCCGGACGTCTCGCGCGACCAGATGCTGCTCACCCTGGTGTTCCAGGGCTTCGGCATGGGCTGGATCTTCAACCCGCTCTCGGTGATCGCCTACGCGACGCTCAGCCCGCAATACCGCGCCGACGCCGCCGGGCTACTCTCGCTCGGGCGCAACATCGGCGCCGCGGTCGGCATCTCCATCACCTCGTTCTCACTCACCCGCAACGCGCAGACAGTGCACGAAGTGCTGAGCGCGGTGGCGATCCCCTTCAACCGCCTGCTGCACGGTGCCACTCCGCTCGGCCATGCGCTCAACCCTGCTACCCCCCAGGGCGCCGCGGTGCTCGACCAGATGATCAACCGCCAGGCGCTGATCGTCGCCTATAACGACGACTTCCTGCTGATGACCTGGGTAACGCTGCCGACCCTCATATTGCTGGCGATGATGCGACGGGTTCGCCGGTAATCCCGCCGAGGGGGGTTGCGGTGCCCGAAGGCGCCGGGCCATTCTGCCGCCATGAACGCCCACGCAACCCTCGAAATCCGCGGCCTCACGCGCCGCTTCGGCAGCAAGACGGCGGTGGACGATGTGTCCCTGACGGTCCCCCCCGGCCAGATGCTCGGCATTCTCGGCCGCTCGGGCGCCGGCAAGTCGACGCTGCTGCGCATGATCAACCGGTTGCAGCCGCCATCCTCCGGCAACATCCGCTATGGCGATCTCGACGTTACCGCGCTCACCGGCCGCGCGCTGCGGGATTGGCGGACGTCCTGCGCCATGATCTTCCAGCAATTCAACCTCATCCCGCGGCTCGACGTGCTGACCAACGTGCTGATGGGCCGGCTGAACCACCGCGCCACCCTGCCATCGCTGCTCGGCCTGTTCAGCGCCGAGGAGCGTGCGCTGGCTCTGAAGACGCTCGAGCGCTTCGACCTGCTGGAAGTCGCCCTGCTCCGTGCCGGCCAGGTCTCTGGCGGCCAGCAGCAGCGTGTGGCGATTTGCCGCGCCTTGTTGCAGGAACCGCGCCTGCTGCTCGCCGACGAGCCGATCGCCAGCCTCGACCCGCATAACGCGCGCATCGTGATGGACGCGCTCCGGCGCATCAACCGCGAGGATGGCCTGACGGTGCTGTGCAACCTGCACCACCTCGACACCGCCCGCTCCTATTGCGATCGCATCGTCGCCATGCAGTCCGGCCGCATCGTGTTCGACGGCACCCCAGCCGACCTCACCGCGGCGAAGGTGCAGGACATCTATGGGGTCACCGAAGATGAATTTCACGCCCCGATGCCCGAGGGGGCCCTGGCGCTCGCCTGAAAGCGGCGCTATAGGTATCCAATGATCCGGACGCACATCGCGCGAATTATGAGCCCGGCTGCCTAGCAGCCGGGGCTTTCACGCGCCTGCCCGTCTTCCATTCGTTCCGGACTCCCAAAACATGTCAACCGAACCCTGGGCCCTCGTCGGCCTGCTCGCCTCCGTGCGTTTCACCGTCCACGCCGATCCGTCCCCCGGGCTGCTCGCCCGCCTGCTGCAGCCCTTCGCCAAGCGCGATCTCACGCCCGACCGCTTCGAGGCGCAGATGACGGGCGGCGCCATGCGGATCGACATCGCCATGGACGCCATGCCCGCCGAGATGGTGCACCTGGTGGTCGGCAATATCGGCCAAACCATCGGCGTGCAGTCGGTGACCCACCGCCAGGAAATCACCGGGCAGGTCAGCCGCCGCGCGGCTTAACCCGCTCGCCCGCTCCGACCGCCGGGAGGCCAACGATGACCGTTCAGCAAGGTTCAAGGCCCCTGGCCCGCGGACGCAGGAGATGGTGATCGCGGTTTTCAGCCTGGCATCCGGCCTCAGTGCATTCCTTCTGTTCTGGGTGCAGCCGTTGATCACCAAGATGCTGCTGCCGCTGCTCGGCGGGGCGCCATCGGTGTGGAACACGGCGATGATGTTCTTCCAGATCCTCCTGCTGGCCGGCTACCTCTATGCCCATCTGCTGATCCGACTGCCACCGAGGCTTCAAGCGGTCACCCACGGGTTGCTGCTCCTCGTCGCCTGGAGCCTGCTGCCATTTGGCGTCGGCGGAGCGCTCACCACGCCCGCCGAGGGGGCGCCGATCACCTGGCTGCTCGGCACGCTCGCACGGCTCGTCGGCCTGCCGTTTTTTGTCCTCTCGGCCTCGGCTCCGCTGATCCAGGCCTGGTTCGGGCGCACCGGCGATCGCGCCGCCGGTGACCCTTATTTCCTCTACGCTGCCAGCAATGCCGGCAGCCTCGTCTCCCTGCTGGCATTTCCGCTCCTCCTCGAGCCCGCCCTGCCGCTTCCCGGTCAGGCCCGGGCATGGGCGATCGGCTTCGCCCTGCTTGCACCCCTGCTTGGCGCCTGCTTCGTTGCCACGCGCCGCCGTCCAGCGATGCTACCGGGCGCCGACGCCCTGCCGGCGGTACCCGTACGCGGGGCAACGCGGCTGCTCTGGGTTACCCTGTCGCTGGTGCCATCAAGCCTGCTGCTCGGGGTGACATCCTATATATCCACCGATCTTGCCGCCGTTCCCCTGCTCTGGGTCGTGCCGCTGGCGCTGTATCTGCTGACCTTCATCATCGCCTTCGGCCGCAATGCCAGCGGCGCCTGGAGCGGGCGGGCAGCGGCAGTGGGGATTGTCGTCGTCACCACCCTGCTGACGGCAACCCGGGTGATGGAGTTGCCAATCCCCGCCTGGCTCAGTGTCCCGGCGCATATCATCTCATTCTTCGCCATCGCCCTTTGGTGCCACGCGCAGCTGTCCCAGCGCCGCCCACCGGCCAGCAATCTCACGGAGTTCTACCTGTGGCTGTCCGTCGGCGGCGCGCTTGGCGGAATCTTCAACGCACTCGTCGCCCCCGTCATCTTCTCGTCGACCTATGAGTACGATCTCGGCATCGCGGCGGCCTGCCTGCTGCGGATGGTCATGGCCGGGCGCGCGGGGCGGCGGCCGGTGATCGAGCTGTGCTATGCCATTATCCTGGTCGGCGGCGCCGCCGCCCTGGCAATCCAGATTCGCGGCACTGGTTGGATTCTGGACCTCGGAAACCTCCCGAAAATCACCTCGGTGGCCCTGCTCGGGGTGGCGCTCATCTGGTACAGCCGCCATCCGCCCCGCTTCACAGCGTCAGTCCTGGCGGTGCTGGGGTGCGGCCTGATGATCCAGAACGGACTTGGCATCATCCACGGCACGCGCAGCTTCTTCGGTGTCGTTCATGTCCGCAGCATCGCACACGGCACTTGGCATGGGCTGCTGCACGGCGATACCCTGCACGGCGTCGAGGCGACCGACCCGGCGAAATGGGCCGAGACCTCCACCTACTACGTCGCCAATGGCCCTGCCGGGCAGTTTCTCCGCAGCGTCCCGACCCCGCGCCGCGTCGCCGCGATCGGCCTCGGCACCGGCGGCCTCACCTGCTTCAGTCGCCCCGGCGAAGACTGGACGTTCTTCGAGATCGACCCCGCGGTCGCGGAGGTGGCCAGTGACACGCGGTTTTTCCACTATCTCGCGCAATGCGGTCGCAGCGCCCGGATCGCCATCGGCGATGGCAGGCTGCTGCTCGCCGCCCAGCCGGATAGCGCCTATGATCTCATCGTCCTCGATGCCTTCAGTTCCGACTCGATACCGGTCCACCTGCTGACACAGGAGGCGTTCGGCCTCTATTTGAGGAAGCTCGCGCCGCATGGCCGGCTGCTCGTCCATATCAGCAACCGCTACCTCGATCTCGAGCCGGCCCTGGCGGCCGGCCTCGCCGACCTCGGAGCGGTGGCGCTGGCGCAGTTCTACAAGCCGAGCGCCGAGGAGATCGCGCGCTGGGCCACGCCGTCGAACTGGGTGGCGATTGCTCCCGGCCCCGGCGACCTCGACTTCCTGCGCGGGGATGCCCGCTGGCGCCCGCTCGCGTCACGCGCGGGTTTTGTGCCGTGGACGGACAGCTACTCCAATATTCTCAGCGTCTTGCGTTGGTAGGAAGGGGAAGGAAGCGGTGCTTCCCATGGAGCCCCCTACCAAACGCATAGAAAGTTTTTGCTTCATTTTTCAAAAAGAAGCGCTTGCTTCCTGAACTCCCTAAGCCAGCACCGTCGCCTCATCGAAGCCAAACCGCGGCCCGCGTGGATGCACCGCGGCGGGATCGCCATGGCCGAGGTTGATCAGGAAGTTACACTTCCAGCCGCGGTCCCACAGGAACGCGCTCTCGACCTTGGATTTATCGAAGCCCGACATCGGCCCGCAGTCGATACCCAGCGCCCGCGCCGCGAGGATGAAATAGGCCCCTTGCAGCGAGCCGTTGCGCACCGCGGTCTCCTCGGCCAGCGAGTAGTTGCCGGAAAACCAACTTTTCGCGTCGGCGTTGTGCGGGAACAGCTTGTAGAGGTGATCGTAGAAATGCGGGTCATGCGCCACGATCGCCGTGACCGGCGCCGCCATGGTTTTAGCCAGGTTACCAGCCGATAGCGCCGGCTTCAGCTTCTCCTTGCCCTCCGGCGTACGGATGAACACGAAGCGCGCCGGCGAGCAATTGGCCGAGGTCGGACCCATTTTCATCAGGTCGAACACCGCGCGCAGGTCGTCGTCAGTGACCGGCTGGTCGGTCCATGCGTTATGAGTACGGGCCTCGCGGAACAGCGCGTCAAGGGCCGCGTCGTCGATCGCCATCAGAACATCACCTGCTCGACCTGGCGGACCTCCGGCACGTAGTGGCGCAGCATGTTCTCGATGCCGTGCTTCAGCGTCGCAGAGGAGGAGGGGCAGCCGGAGCAGGCGCCCTGCATGTGCAACCGTACCACGCCGTCGCGGAACCCGCGGAAGACGATGTCCCCGCCATCCCCGGCCACCGCCGGGCGCACGCGGGTGTCGAGCAGCTCCTTGATCTGCGCCACGATCTCGGCATCCTCCGGCAGCGTATCCTCCTCGGCCTCGGCATCCTCGCCGAGGATCACTGGCCGGCCGGCGACGAAATGCTCCATAATCGTGCCGAGAATCAGCGGCTTGAGACCCTGCCAGGACGCCGCGTCGGACTTGGTGACGGTGACGAAATCGCCGCCCAGGAACACCCGGACCACGCCGGGATGCGCGAAGATATCAGCCGCCAACGGGCTGCGGTCAGCCGCGATCGCCGTGGCGAAATCGGCGGTGCCGCTGCCCATCACGTCACGGCCCGGGAGGAACTTCAGGGTCGCGGGGTTCGGCGTGCTTTCGGTCTCAATAAACATTAGGCTGCCCTCGGGTTAAAGGGGACTGTCGGGGTCCGGTTGCTACATCGTCTCTTCGAGACCGGAAGGCAAGGGGAAGGAAGCGCTCCTTTTTTGGAAAAAGGAGCAAAAAACTTTTATTCCAATGCTTTGCCACGCTCGCAAGCTTCAACGGAGAGGCGACAGCCAAACGAATAAAAAGTTTTTGCTTCTTTTTTCAAAAAGCAGCGCTTGCTTGCTACCCTATTGGAGAAGGGACTTACGCGCCGAAACGAACTCCTCCACCCCCGCCACAAGGAGGTCGAAATCCTTGTCCGTCAGCGGCAGCGAGAGCGCGATGAGGTCTCGCTTGGGCATGATGAAGATGCCATGGGCGACGAGGTCAAAGAACAACAGCTCGCGCACCTTGGCATTCCCGCGCGCGGCATCCTGCGGCGAGGTGATCGGCCCGCGCATGGCGTGCGGCGCCATCATCGAGCCGATGCCGGTGAATTGTAGCGCGACGCCCGCCTTCTCGCACACCGCGTTGAGCCGCGCGCGCAGCGCATCGCCACGGGCATTCAGCGTCACCGCCGCTTCCTTGGTATAGACCTTCGACAGCCCGGCGATGCCGGCGGAGAGGGTAAAGACGTTGTTGTTGTAGGTGCCGGAATGCGGCAGCGCGTCGCCGCGGCGGGGGTCGAACCGGTCGAGGAACTCCGCCTTGCCACCGAAGGCGCCGGCGGAGAAGCCGCCGCCAATGTATTTCCCGAGCGAGGTGAGGTCCGGGATGATTCCGTGCTTCTGCTGCAGGCCGCCCGGCGAGAGGCGCGAGGTCATCACCTCATCGAAGATCAGCACAATGCCATGCTTCTTGGTCCTCTCGCGCAGCATGGCGAGAAATTCCACCGAGGCGGGGATGCAGCCGCCGCCGCCGATCATCGGCTCGAGGATGAGGCAGGCGATGCGATCGGCGTTGGCGTCGATCATCGCGGCAGTGCCGTCGATATCGTTATAGGTGGCCACCACCGTCTCGTAGGGCACGTTGATCGGGTTGCTCTGGGCGGCGAATGTGAGGAATCCGCCGTGGTAGCAGCCCTGGAAGCCCATCACCGCCGGCCGCCCGGTGATGACGCGGGCGAGCTGGATGTTGAACATATTGGCTTCGGTGCCGGAATTCACGAAGCGCACCCGCTCGATCGAAGGGAAGCGATCGATAATCAGCTGCGCCTGCACCGCCTCGAGCGAGGTGACACCGGAAAGGTTCCAACCCAGCGCCAGGCGATCCTCGATGGCCGCGCGGATCACCGGGTGGCTGTGGCCATAAATGCCGGCGGTCGCCTCGCCGAGGAAGTCGACATAGGAATGCCCATCCTCGTCCCACAGCCGGGCGCCCTCGCCGCGGCGGAACATGATGGGGTAGGGGTCGAAATAGACGCCGCTGCGGGTGTTGCCGCCGGGCATGGTCGGCAGCGCCTTCTGGAACAGCGCGCCGCTGTTCGGGTTCGCCTTGGCAAAGTTCGACTTCGCTTCGTCGAGGGCCTGGGACACGTCGGCGTTCGGCGCCACATTCACGTTCATCGACCTAGCTCCTTGGAACAGATAGCCGCAGACTAGGCCGAATGGGGCGGCGGCGGAAGACGGCCCCTTCCCCACAATCAGGCTTCAGGAGTCTCAAGGAAGCGGTTCATTTTTGAAAAAAGGAACCAAAAGGACTTTTACCCTTTTGGCGTTGAGCTGCCCTGGGAGGGTACACGCCAAACGAATAGAAAAACTTTGCTTCTTTTGTTAAAAAATCACTTCCTTCCTATTCGAACGTCAAAGCCGCCGTCAGGTCCCCGGTATTGGCCCGCAATCCCGGCAGAGTATCGAGCTTGAAGCGCCGAATGATCAGCTTGAGGATCGAGGCCGTGTCATACCCGGTGTGGTCGACGAACCCCTTGCGCGCGAAGGGCGAAATCACCAGCGCGGGAATCCGCGTGCCCGGCCCCCACCGATCATGCCAGCCGGCCCCCTCGGGCAGCGCCGCATGGTCCCAGAAGCCGCCGTTCTCGTCGTAGGTGACGATGACGACCGTGTCCGCCCACAATTTCGGGTTGTTGCGCAGCCGGTCAAGCAGGTCGGCGATGTGCACATCGCCCCGCACCAGGTCGGTGTAAGAGGGATGCTGGTTGTAGATCCCGGCCGGCTTGTAGAACGCCACCGGCGGCAGCGTGCCATCGTCGATCGCGGCGACCAGATCCTCCCCATCGCGCAGATGCCGCGCGCGCTCGGCCGTCCCCGGCGCCCAGCGCGCGTAGTAGTTGAAAGGCTGATGATGTGGCTGGAAGTTCAGCGCCCCGTCCTTGCCGGTGTAGATCACCCGTCGCGCGGCCAGCGGCCGCGGCCCATCCTCGTTGGCGGCGCGATAGCCGCCGGCATACCACGCCCAATCAAGCCCGCGGTCCGACATCAGATCGCCGATCGTGCGCGCCGTCTGCGGCGGCAGCGCCGGCCCCATCGATTTGTTCAGCACGGTATCAACCAGCGCCGGATTGCCGCCCGGCGCAGGCGCGATGCCGCTCGGCTGATACGGCGGCTGGGTGGTGTTCACCGCGTAGCCGTCCGGCGTCACCTGCGTGTTGGATGCGATCCGCACAGGCCCCACTGTCGCCGAGGGCGAGCCCGCCGCCTTGGTCATCCGCCCATCAGCATCGAGCTTGGCCGTAACCTCTGCTGGCGCGTTCGGAAAGCTCGGCGCGCAGGCGCAGATCAGATACTGGTGGTTGAGGAACGAGCCGCCAAACGCCCCCATGAAGAAGTTGTCGGCCAGCGTGAACTCCTTCGCCCACTGCCAGAGCCGCAGCTTGCTGCCATCCACATAGCCCATCGACCAGCCACCAACCGTCGACATGGCCGCGAACATGTTGTTCCGCCCACCATTAATCTGCTCGGCGTTGTGGTAGAACGCATGGATCGGGCTTGGCAGCACATCCGATAGTTTCGCATTGATCGGATCCGAATCGATACGGAATGGCCCGTTGGGTATCTGGGGGAAGCGCGGATCGGCGCCATTACCGCGCCAAACCGTCAGATACGGCAGCGGCTTACCATCGTGATCGAGCTGCGTCTTTTGCTCGTCGGTGGCATTGGCAATACCGTTGGCCCCCGGAAAAGTGCCGTAGAGGTGATCGAAGCTGCGGTTCTCCGCATAGATCACCAGGATATGGCCGATGCGGGCGAGCTGCTGGTCGGTCACCTCAGCCAGGGCCGGGCCTGCCAGGGCCGGCGCGATCAAAGTAACAAGCAATGCGATCGCACGGATCATCTGAATTTCCAGTTGCTGCAACCAAGATACCCCGTCCGAAACCGCCGACTCAAGCGAAAGCACGATTACATCGGGTAGCCAAAACTCCGCATAGCCCGCCCGCACGTCGCACGGAAATGCTCCTTCTCCTCCTCCGACCAGCTCGTATCATCCAGCGTCAACCGCTTGGACCAATCATGCGAGGAGCTCTTCTCCGTCCGGTTGTTCACGAAGAAGTCAGCGATGTCCTGCGCCTTTTCCGGTCGCCCAACATGCTCGGCGATCCGCTTCCCGACCTCGACCGGCGCATTGGTCAGCTCATGCTGGTCGACCACCAGGGCCTCCGGAACCCATTCCGCCAGCTTCGCGGTGGCCTGCATGCACGCCACCCAGGACTTGCAGGCGTCGTCGAAGCTCGCCCCGAACTTGATCTGGAAGGACTGAACCACCTCGATCCCTGTCCGCTTAATGACCATGAAGCGCGCATCGGGAAACGTCTCCAGCACCAGTGGCGTCGCCAGGATTGCCTCCGCCCCCGGCGTCTTGTCGACGAAGCTGTCGGACTTGTAGACGCGGCCGTAAACCTCCCGGATTTCCTCGATCATCTGCAGTTTGAACGCTCGCGCCGACAGCTCCCGTGCCAGCGCTCCGCGCTTTTCCGTAAAGCCCTTCGTGTACTTGAAATATTGATGGATGATCCGCTGGTAGATCGTGAAAACATGCCCCTCGCCCCGCCCCGGCAGCCCCAGCACCTTCCGCGCCACATTTTGGCTGATGGACGTGCCCGACCGCGCGGGTCCATAGATAAACAACTTCAACGGCTCGGACATGAACTACCTCGCGATGCGACGGCTCTATTAGCCCACCACCGCACCCCGTCGCAACGACGCCGGCGGGAGGCGGCCCCATCACTGGCGCCGCCCCATACCTGATCAGAAGATCTCGAACAGCCCCGCCGCCCCCATGCCGCCGCCGACGCACATCGTCACCACGCCATACTTGGCGCCGCGCCGCTTGCCCTCGATCAGCACATGCCCGGTCATCCGCGCACCCGACATACCATAGGGATGCCCGATCGAAATCGCCCCGCCCGACACGTTCAGCAGCTCATTCGGAATGCCCAGCGTATCCCGGCAATACAGCACCTGGCTGGCGAACGCCTCGTTCAGCTCCCAGATCCCGATATCCTCGATCTTCAGCCCATGCTGCTTCAGCAGCTTCGGCACCGCGAACACCGGCCCGATGCCCATCTCTCCGGGATCACACCCCGCCCCCGCCATGCCGCGATAAGCGCCGAGCGGCTTCAGCCCGCGCCGCTCCGCCTCCTTGCCCTCCATCAGCACCACCGCCGACGCCCCGTCCGACAACTGCGACGCGTTCCCCGCGGTGATGAACTTCCCCTCCGCCACCCGCATCCCGTTCTTGAACACCGGCTGCAGCTTCTGCAAATCCGCCAGCACCGTCTGCGGCCGGTTGCCCTCGTCCAGCGACAGCGTGATCTCCCGCGGGCTCGCCACCCCCGTCGCCTTGTCCACCACCTGCATGATCGCCGTCATCGGCGCGATCTCGGCCGCATGCCGCCCCTCCGCCTGCGCCTGCCCCGTCCGCTGCTGCGACTGCAGCGCATACGCGTCCTGCGCCTCGCGGCTCACCCCATACTTCGCCGCCACAATCTCCGCCGTCTCCAGCATGCTCATGTAAAGCGCCGGCGCCATCTCGGTGAGCTTCGGGTCCTGCGTGCGAAACCGGTTCATCTTGTCGTTCTGCACCAGCGAGATCGACTCAACGCCACCGCCGACCGTGATGCTCATCCCGTCGAAAATGATCTCCTTCGCCGCCGTCGCAATCGCCATCAGCCCCGAGGCGCACTGCCGATCCATCGACATCCCCGCCACCGTCTCCGGCAACCCCGCCCTCAGCGCCGCCTGCCGCCCGACATTGGAACCCGTCGACCCCTGCTGCAACGCGCAGCCCATGATCACATCCTCAACCTCCGCCGGGTCAATCCCCGCCCGGCTCACCGCATTGGCGATCGCATGGCCGCCTAACGCCTGGCCCTGAGTGTCATTGAACGCGCCGCGATAGGCCTTGCCGATCGGAGTGCGGGCGGTAGAAACGATAACGGCTTCGCGCATGATATTCTTTCCAGATTGGTTGGGCGTTCCCCGAAGACAGATTAGCGGCGCCCGCGGCGATTGTCACACAGGGAAGCAAGCGCTCCTTTTTTGAAAAAAAGGAGCAAAAAACTTTTAAAACTCTGCCTCATACCGCCCCCGGCCATCCCGCAAAGCCAAGCCAACGGCATGAAACGGAATGAAAAGTTTTTTGGTTCTTTTTGTTCACAAAAAGAACACCCTAAACCCTCCTCACAGTCCAGGGATAAGACGCCGACCCATCCAATATCCCCGTAATATCGTTCCGCCTCACCGTGAACACCCCATACTGCCCCAACGGCACCAGCGGCGGATCATCGAACAACACCCGCTGGAACCGATTGAACAGCGGCAGCGCCGAACCCTCCGCCGGGCTGTCCAGCCATTGCTGCGTCAGCGCCTCGATCTCCGGCTTGTCATACCACCCCGTCCACCCCTTCGCCCCCTGCCCCCGCACATACATGTTGAGCGCCGGATTGATCATCGAAACCTTCGAGCCCGAGGTGTGGAACATGCTCCACCCCCCCTTCTCCACCGGCTCCCGGCTCGTGATCCGCTGGATCATCGTCCCCCAATCCATCGGCTGAAAATCCACATTCAGCCCGATCCGCTTCAGCAAATCCGCCATCACCGTCCCGAACGCGCCCAACTGCGGATAATCCATCGGCGCAATCACCACCGTCCGCTCGCCGTTATACCCCGAAGCCGCCACCAGCTTCCGCGCCGCCTCCACCGACAGCGCCGGCATATCCGCCTGGCCGATCTCCTCCGAATCCGGAATCCCACACGGAATCATCGCCCGGCACGTCCGCCACACCTCCTGGTCGTCGCCAAACCCGGCGCGCATGAAATCCTCCTGGTTCACCGCCGCCAACACCGCCCGCCGCAACGCCACATTGTTGAACGGCTTCTGCAAATGGTTGAACCGCGCGATCGCGTACCAGTTATACGGGTCCTTCGCCTGCACCGTGATGCCCTTGGCCTTGCGCAACAACTCATGCAAATCCGCCGGCGTATACTCCCACCAATCCATCTCGCCCGACTGCATCGCATTCGAAGCCGTCGCCGAATCCGGCAT
>CAIYPH010000884.1 GCA_903928045.1 uncultured Rhodospirillales bacterium | reverse complement strand
TCGCGGGTTCTGCGGGCGCTGCGGCTCGCCGGTGGTGAATTGGAACTCGGAGGACGCGGAGGCGACGATGCAGAACCCGGCGCGGCTGGAGACCTATGGGCTGGCGGTGGGCAGCCTGGACGGGGACCCGGGGGTGCGGCCGGGGTTCCATTGTTTCGTGGCGTTCAAGGCGCCGTGGTTCGAAATCACGGATGATCTGCCGCAGTACGAGGGGTATCCGCCGGGGGTGTAAGGACGCTCAGGCCGGACGAGGAAACGCGGCGGCCAATTGGGCGCGGATCATCCCGGCGCCGAGCGTGGCTTGCACCAGCAGGCTTCCGGCCGCGCCGGCGGCCAGATTGCTGTCCATATCGGCATGAAGCCGCAGGATCGCGCGCGCGAAACTCTCGGTGTCCGGGGCAATCAGCCCGCGCAATTCGCTGGAGGTGGCGAGCATTTCATGTCGCGGCAGGCCAGCTGCGACAACCTGACTCATGACGCAGGGGATACCACCGGCAAGGCTGTCGATCGCGTGCCATGCCATGCCGCAGGCAACGCGATGGGGCGCGACGGTCAGCCGCAGATTCTCCATAAGGCCACCGGCGCCGTCATGCAGGACAATGCGCGGATCGCGATCAGGTATTGCATCCGCGGACCAGCCAGGCCCGGCGACATGGCACAGGATTTCCGGCGCGCGGCGCCAGACGGCGGGCATGATGTCGTTGATCAGCCAAATGGCAGCGTCACGGTCGGCTTGATCGGCAAAGCTGCCGATGAAACCGATTGCCGATCGCTCCCGCCATGGCGCCGCCGCGGGCGGCATGGCTGGGGCGGCTATGGCGCGGAAATTGCCGCCGGGCAGCAGGGCGGCCAAAGCGCGCGCCTCGCGCGGCGTGGCGGTGATGATGCAATCGGCCATGCGCACGGCGGTCGTTTCGAGAAACCGCACCCGCCGGCTCGCCGTCCGCAGTTCCGGCTGCACGGCAACATCGGCGAGCTGCTCCAGCATGAGATGTTCCAGGCGCGGCACTACGAGCGCAACAAAGGCGGAGGGCTGGTAGGCACGCGCGAGCTGGAGATAGCGGGTAGCGGACAGGACGTCGGCGAAGTAGACCGCATCGAAACCGCGCCGCTGTCGCTTCAGGATGTCCTCGATGGAGTAGTTCATCGGCATGGCGAGCGGATGGACACCGAGTTCCGCGGCGACCGCCTCCACCTGGCGGGGGTTTTCCAGCGCGGCGGCAGCGGCGAGGCTGGCATCCCAGCCGAGCGCGCAAAGCAATTCGACTTGCCCTCGGATCAACCTCCCGGCGGGATGATCGCGGCCGGGGAGACTATCGCAGATGATCAGCAAGCGCGGCCTTGCAAGCTGCGCGTACTCCCTCGCTATCACATCATCGAACGCCGGGCCAATTTCCGTGCGGAGGTTCCGCAACGCATCGCGGCCTTCCCGGGGGTTGATGTGATCGTGATTGCGGCTGCGAAGGCTTGCTATCCGCTCCTCCAAGAATTCGATGCATGAGGACATTTCGGCCGGATCGCTCACTGCATCGAACATTCGCGCAAGTTCGAGCAGCGTGGCCCGATTGAAGGTGAACCCCGCATCCAGCAATGCTGGCGAACTTGGCACGTGTACGCCGTCATCCTCCCTGCGCACGGCGATCGTATGGGGAACCGACGGATCCAAAGGCGAATATGCGAGATGGAACCCGTGGATCTGACCGGAACTCAGACGTGTCAAGGCCGGACCGTCATGATGCCGATCGGCGACGATCCGGGCGACCTCCTTACCGTCGATTTCAACGATCAGCCTGACACACTCGGCGGGCGAGGCCAGTTCCACCGCAAAGCCATATACCCGTACGCGGTTGGCGCCGACCCAGCCTTTCAGGGTGCCAAGCCCCTTGGCGACAGGCGCAATGGCACTCACCGGAAGATGGCCGCAATAGGCGTTTCAGCCATCGGCTCGCGGACGCGGGGGTCGCGTCCGTCAAGATGGTGGAAATTCTGGTGTAGTTTGGGGTGGCCATGGATCACGCGGCCATGGTGGCAATCTGTGTTGGCGTGGCGTCGCTGGTCGGCGCCATGAGTTCTGCCATCGGTTCGGTCTGCATGTAGC
>CAIYPH010000883.1 GCA_903928045.1 uncultured Rhodospirillales bacterium | reverse complement strand
GGTGCGCATGCCGCCGTCCGCGATGGCCGGGACGCCCTGCGACTTGCAGGCGGCGGCGGTTTCCAGCACGGCGGTGAACTGCGGCACGCCGACGCCGGCGACGACGCGGGTGGTGCAGATCGAGCCGGGGCCGATGCCGATTTTCACCGCGTCCGCGCCGGCGGCGATCAGGGCCAGCGCGCCTTCGGGGGTGGCGACGTTGCCGGCGATCACCTGCACGGCGTTGGACAGCTTCTTGATCCGCTCGACGGCGGCGAGCACGCCGGCGGAGTGGCCATGCGCGGTATCCACCACGATCACGTCCACCTCGGCGTCGATCAGCGCGCGGGCGCGGGCATGCCCGTCCTCGCCCACGCCGGTGGCGGCGGCGACGCGCAGGCGGCCCAGCGGGTCCTTGTCGGCGTCCGGGTGGGCCTGCGCCTTGTCCATGTCCTTGACGGTGATGAGGCCGACGCAGCGGAAACTATCATCCACCACCAGCAGCTTCTCGATGCGGTGGCGGTGCAGCAGGCGGCGGGCCTCCTCGCGATCGACGTCGGCGCGCACGGTGACGAGGTTCTCCCGCGTCATCAGCTCGTAGACCTTGAGCGAAGGGTCAGTGGCGAAGCGCACGTCACGGTTGGTGAGGATGCCGACGAGGCGGCCGGTGTCGCGTTCCACCACCGGCACACCGCTGATGTTGTGCGCTTCGGTCAGCGCGCGGGCGTCGGCCAGGGTCTGGTCGGGGTGGATGGTCAGCGGGTTGACCACCATGCCGGACTCGAACTTCTTCACCCGGCGCACCTCGGCGGCCTGTTCGTCGATGGTGAGGTTCTTGTGGATCACCCCCATGCCGCCGCGCTGGGCCAGCGCGATGGCCATCGGGCTTTCCGTCACCGTGTCCATCGCCGCCGAGATCAGCGGGATGTGCAGCGAGATTTCGCGGGTGAGGCGGGTGCGGGTGTTGGTGTCGCTCGGCAGCACCTGGGAGTAGCCGGGCACGAGCAGCACGTCGTCAAATGCGAGCGCGTCAGTGACGCGCGCGGCGAAGCCAGCGGAGAGCGAAGCGGGGGATGTATCCTGGGGCGCCATGGCCGGACCTTTCCGAAACCTTGGCGGCCCCAGATAGCGACAGAGAGGCCCGGTGGCAAGGAATCTCGCATGAAGATTCGCGGACGCTGCAATGCCCCCCGACTCATCGGTCGGCTATTCGGCCAGCCGGAACCCCTGCGCCACCACGTAGAGCTCGCTGCTCTCCTTGCGGCTGGCCGGCGGCTTGGCGTGGCGCACGGTGGTGAAATGCTTCTTCAGCGGGTCGAGGATCTGCTTCTCGGCGCCGCCCTGGAACACCTTGGCGACGAAGGTGCCGCCGGGGGTGAGCACTTTCAGCGCGAAATCGATGGCCAACTCGGCGAGGGCGACGATGCGGATATGGTCGGTCGAAGCGTGGCCGGTGGTGTTGGGCGCCATGTCGGACATCACGAGATCGGCCTGACCGCCCAGCTCCGCCATCAACCGCGCCGGCATGTCGTCGTCGTTGAAATCGCCCTGCAGCATGATCGCGCCGGGCACCGGGTCCACCGGCAGCAGATCGAGCCCGATCACCCGGGCGGCACCGCGATGGATCGCCACCTGCGTCCATCCTCCAGGGGCGGCGCCGAGATCGACCACGCGCAGGCCGGGCTTCAGGAGTTCATACTTGTCGTCGAGTTCGATCAGCTTGAAGGCGGCGCGCGAGCGCCAGCCCTGCGCCTTGGCGGCGACGACATAAGGGTCGTTCAACTGCCGCTTGAGCCAGGCCGCGGAGGCGACGCTGCGCTTCTTGGCGGTCTTGACGTAGACGGCGAGGTTGCGCTTGCCGCTTTTCGGGGGGGAGGCCATGCGGCTAGTTCCTGGTATCGCGGCGCGGCCGGGACGGCTTCTGCTCGGCGCGCATCATACGCAGCAACATCCCCTCGCGCAGCCCGCGATCGGCCACCACCACCTCGGGCGCCGGCCATAGCCGGTGGATGGCGGCGAAAATGGCGCAGCCCGGCAGCACAAACTCCGCCCGCTCCGGCCCGATGCAGGGGTGCTCCGCCAACCCCTCGCGCCCGAGGCGCCTTAGAACGTCAAGCGCGGTCACGGCGTCGGCATGGGAGAGCACGGCGCCATCCACCGCTGGGCGGCTGTATCGCGGCAGGGCAAGCGCGATGCCGGCCAGCGTGGTGACGGTGCCCGAGGTGCCGAGCAGCCGCACGCCGCCCTGGCGCAATTCCTGATCGATGCAATGCAGCCGCCCGAAGGCGCGCAGCCGGGCCATGGCGTCCTCCACCATCGCCTCGAACCCCGCCTCGGTCTGCGCCGCGGCGCCGAAGCGCTCGGCCAGTGTCACCACCCCGATCGGCAGCGAGATATAGCCGACCAGTTCCGGCGCATCGCCCGGGCAGCCGGCGCTGGCGAGGCGCACCCAGGCGATTTCCGTGGAGCCGCCGCCGATATCGAACAGCAGCGCCCGCCGTCCGCCATCGCGCAGCAGGGGGGCGCAGCTTTCAAGCGCGAGCTCGGCCTCCTCGCGCGTCGAGATCACCGTGATCGGCAGCCCGGTCTCGCTGCGGGCGCGGTCGAGAAACTCGGTGCCGTTGATCGCCTGGCGGCAGGCCTCGGTGGCGATCGCCCGGATCGCCCGCACCGGCCGGCGCGACAGCCGCGCGACGCAGCCATGCAGTGCCGCGATCGCGCGGTCCATCGCGGTGGGGCAGAGGCGGCCGGTGTCATGCAGCCCCTCGCCGAGGCGGACGATGCGGCTGAAGCTGTCGAGCACACGAAACCCATCGCCGGTGGGGGTGCCCACCAGCATGCGGCAGTTATTGGTGCCAAGATCAACCGCCGCGAAGGCCGGGGGCTGCGTCCGGTCGCGGGAGTCGGAATAGGCCCCAAAATCGTGGCGGGCGGCTTCGGCCATGGTGTCCCTGAAAAGCAAATCACATGTTCGCGCCCTATATAGGCACGAGCAAGGGCGAATTCCGCACTTTCGCAGGATTGCGTGGGGGAAACACCCATGCTAATCCGCCGCTCCCGCCGGGAAGACCGGATGGGGGATAGTTTAGCGGTAAAACTCCCGGCTCTGACCCGGGCATCCTTGGTTCGAATCCAGGTCCCCCAGCCAACCCCGCGCGTTACCCCAGCAGCACCGCCTTGCCGATCACCTTGCGGTCGATGATCGCCTGGATGGCATCCGCCGCGCGTTCGAGCGGGATGCGGTGGGAGATGCGCGGGCGGAGCTTGCCCTCGGCGGCGAGCGCCAGCAGCGCCTTGATATTGGCGGCTGCCAGCTCGGGCTGGAACTCGGTTACGCCCCCGATGCGCACGCCGACGGCCTCGGCGCCCTTGATCAGCAGATGGTTGGTCTTGGCCAACGCCGGCGCACCGCCGAGGAAGCCGAGGATGAGGATGCGGGCGCCCCAGTTGAGGCAGCGCATCGACTCGTCGAACACCGCGGCGCCGATCGGGTCATAGACGATGTCCACCCCCTTGCCGCCCGTCAGTGCCTTCACCTGGTCGCGGAAGCCGCCGCGATAGTCGATCACGTGGTCGGCGCCTTCGGCGAGGCAGGCGGCACGCTTTTCCTCGGTGCTGGCGGTGGCGATCACCTTGGCACCGTAGAGCTTGGCGATCTGGATGGCGGCCATGCCGATGCCGCCGGCGGCGCCGTGGATCAGCACCCAGTCGCCCGCCTTCATGCGGCCCTTCTGCAGCAGCGCGTGGTAGGAGGTGTGATAGGCGCCGCGATAGACCGCCGCCTCCTCCAGCGAGAAGCCCGCCGGCACCAGGTCGCACGCGGTGGCCTTGGCGTTGGCGAGCGTGCAGTACGCGCCGCGCTGGCTCGACATCACGAGATCGCCCGGCTTGAACTGCGTGACGCCTGGCCCGACGGCCACCACCTCGCCGGCCGCCTCGCTGCCGGGGATGAACGGCGGATCGGGGCGGTACTGGTAGGTGCCGGCCATCATCAACACGTCGACATATTGTGCGCCCCGGGCGCCGATGCGGACCTGGATTTCCCCCTCGCCGGGCGGCGGCGGGTCCGGCACGTCGCGCCAGGCCAGCACCTCGGGCCCGCCGAACGCTTCGCAGACGATTGCCTTCATCGTTTCTCTCCTTGGTATAGCCGGGAGTTTCCCCCGAACCCGTCCGCGTGCCAAGCTGCGCCCTGGAGCAACCGGGGGAAGAGCCGAGAGTGATCGCCTATGTCGCATCGCGCCTGGTGACGGCGTGCGTGATGGTGGTGCTGGCATCGCTCGTGGTGTTCCTCATCGCCAACACCGTCCCGGGGGACCCGGTATTGGCGCAGCTCGGCGATCTCGCCGCCGCCAACCCCGCCGTGGTCGCCGCATTCCGCCATCGCTGGGGGCTCGATCTGCCGCTGTGGGAGCGCTACTGGGTGTTCTTGCAGGGGCTCGCGCATGGCGATTTCGGCGAGAGCATCGCCTCGCATCGCCCGGTGCTGGAGGATTTGCGCGAATATGCGCCGGCGACGGTGGAGCTGGCGTCGCTTGCCTTCCTGCTCTCCCTCGTTATCGGCCTGCCGCTCGGCATGCTCGCCGCGGTGAAGCGCGACAGCTGGATCGACAATGCGGCCCGGCTGGTGTCGCTGATCGGTGTCTCGGCGCCGACCTTCTGGCTCGCCTTCGTCATGCTCGCGGTGTTCTACGGCGCGCTGGACTGGGCGCCGGGGCCGGGACGGTTGAGCGCCTCGGCCTTCCCGCCCACCCCCGTCACCGGGTTGTTGCTGTTCGACTCCGCGCGGGGTGGTGACTGGGAGACCTTCTGGGATGCCGCCGCCCATCTCGTGCTGCCCGCCATCGTGCTGGCGAGTTCCACGCTCGGGCTGATCACCCGCACCACGCGGGCGGCGATGTTGG
>CAIYPH010000882.1 GCA_903928045.1 uncultured Rhodospirillales bacterium | reverse complement strand
CATCGTCACCGGCGCCCAGGCGCAGGTGTGGTACGACGTCGTGGTGACCGGCCAGGATTCCCACGCCGGCACCACGCCCCCCTCCGCCCGGCGCGACGCCCTGGTGGTTGCCGCCCGGATCATCGACCTGGTCGACCACCTCATGCGCGCCCGCGGCGAGGATGGGCGGGGCACAGTGGGCCAGCTCACCGTGCTGCCCAACAGCCGCAACGTGGTGCCGGGCGAGGTTCGCTTCTCCGTCGAATTCCGCCACCCCGATGCCGCCATGGTCGCCGTGCAGGCCGGGCAGTTCACCGAGCGCGCCACCGCGCTCGCCCAGGCGTCCGGGGTGGCGATCGACATAAACGAGCTGTTCCGCATCCCCGCCCAGCCCTTCGACCCGTCCTGCGTCGATCTGGTCCGCCAAGCCGCGACACGGCTCGGCCTCTCCGCCCGCGAGATCGTCTCGGGCGCCGGGCATGATGCGGTCTACGTCGCCCGCCACGTGCCGACCGCGATGATCTTCACTCCCTGCAAGGACGGGCTGAGCCACAACGAGGCGGAAAGCATCGAGCCCGAAGAGGCCGGCGCCGGCTGCCAGGTGCTGTTCGAGGCGGTGCTGGCCCGCGCCAACCGGGCCTTATGAGCTTAGGGCTTCAGGCTCATGATATAGGCCGAAGCGTCGTCGACCTGCTGGCGGGTGAGCTGGAAATTGGGCATCCGCCCATGCGGCGATTGCAGAAAGGCTTGCAACGCCATCGGCGTGGTCGATGGCATTCGGGCGATGGCGGGGAAACTCGGCACCCCATCGGTCGCCCGCTGGGTCTCGATGTCGACCACGTGGCAGTTACTGCACCAGATGCGGGCAATTTCATGCCCGGCCGCGACGTTGCCGGCCGTCTGGGCGGCGGCGGGAAGGGCGGCGAGTGCCAGAAAGGCGGTGAAAAGCGGGGCCGCAAGACGCATTGGCTGGACTCCTTGGAGACGTACGCCGATCCCCCTGCCCGAGATATGGGAGGGCAGCCCCCGCCGAACAAGCGCGGCTCAGCCGCCGTCGATCTCCGCTTCCAGCGCGGCGATCTCGGCATCGCTGAAGCCGAAATGGTGGGCGACCTCGTGGATCAGCACGTTGCGCACGAGGCGATAGAGGTCCTCGCCCTCCTCGATCCATTCGAGCAGGATGGGCAAGCGGTAGAGGGTGATAAGGTCCGGCCCGCGTGTGATATCGGAGACGCTGCGCTCGCCGAGCGGGGTGCCACGGTAGAGGCCGGTGAGTTCCCAGGGGGTCTCGAAGCCCATCTCGGCCAGCGTGTCGTCATCCGCCTCCTCCTCCACGGCGATGGCGAGGTTGGCGATATGGGCGCGTAGCCGGGCGGGAATGGCCGCTAGCGCGCGCTCAGCCAGGGCGGCGATGGTGTCGGGGTCGGGCGGTGTGGTGAATTTCATGGTGGCACCGGTATCAGGAGGGCGGCGGAATGGTAGCACGATTGACGGAAGCGCAACGAGCCGATTTAGCGGCGTCCCTGCCGGCGTGGCGGCTGGCGGAGGGGCGGGAGGCGATCACGCGGCGCTTCACCTTCGCGGATTTCTCCGCCGCCTTCGGCTTCATGGCCCGCGTCGCGCTGCTGGCGGAGAAGCAGGACCATCATCCGGAATGGAGCAATGTGTGGAACCGCGTCGATATTACGCTCACCACGCATGACGCCGGCGGGCTGAGCGTGCGGGATGTGGCGCTGGCCCAGGCCATCGACACGCTGTGAGTGATGCGCCGAGTTTCCCGGAGCGGGCGGCCGCGATCCGCAAGGCGACGGCCAGGCTGTGCCTGCTGCTCGGCTGGGCGGCGCTGCATGAGGTGACGCTGCCCAATGGACGGCGCGCCGATATTTTGGCGCTGCGGCCGGATGGCGGGTTCGTCTGCATCGAGGTGAAATCAGGCGAGCGGGATTTCCTGGTGGATAGCAAATGGCCGGAGTATCGGGAGTTCGCCGACGCGCTCTATTTCGCCGTGGATGCCGACTTCCCGCGCGAGATCCTGCCGGCCGAGACCGGGCTGATCGTCACCTGGGAGGGGGCGGCGGATCTGATTCGTGAGGCCCCCTCTCACCCCATCAGCGCCCCTCGCCGACGCGCCCTCACCCAGCGCTTCGCCAGCCTCGCCGCCATTCGGCTTGCGGCGCTGGAGGACCCCGCGGGGTTCGCCGAGGCCAGGGCGGCATTACGCGTGGAGTAGTTCAGCCCAAATAGGCTTCCGCGATCTCCGCGCTGTCGCGCAGGGTCTCGGGTTTGCCGCTGGCGACGATTTCGCCGCGCTTCATCACGTAGGCGAAGTCACACACCCCGAGCGCGATGGCGGCGTTCTGCTCGACCAGGAGGATGGATTGGCCCTGGCGGTGCAGGGCGGCGATGGCGTCAAACACCACATCGACGATGGCGGGGGCGAGGCCCATGGAGGGTTCGTCGAGCACCAGCATGGCGGGGGCGGTCATCAGGGCGCGGCCGATCGCGAGCATTTGCTGCTCGCCACCCGACATCAGCCCGGCCGTTTGCTTGCGGCGTTCGGCGAGGCGGGGGAACAGGGCGTAGACGCGCGCGAGCAGGGCCGCCTGGTCGCCGCGCCCGGCGTAGGAGGAGAGGGTGAGGTTTTCCTCCACGCTGAGGGGGGCGACGACCATGCGGCCTTCAGGGACGAAGGCGAGGCCGCGGCGGACGACCTGGTGCAGCTTCAGGCGGGAGATTTCGGCGCCATCGAGGCGGATGCTGCCGGTGATCGGGCGATGAATGCCGGCGACCGCGCGCAAGGTGGTGGATTTGCCGGCCCCGTTGGCGCCGAGCAGGGCGACCAGGGTGCCGCGCGGCACCTCGATGTCGATCCCGCGCACCGCCGTGATGGCGCCGTAGCTGGCCTTGAGCTGGCTAATGCTGAGCATGGCACCGCCCGAAATAGGCCTCCTGCACCGCGGGATCGCCGATGCAGTCCGCGGCCGTGCCTTCGGCGATTTTGCGGCCGAAATTCATCACCACCACATGGTCACAGAAATCGGCGACGAGTTTCATGTTGTGCTCGACCATCAGGATGGTGAGGCCACCATCGCGCAGCGCATGGACGAGGCGGCCGATCTCCGAAGATTCGGCGGCGTTCATGCCGGCGGTGGGTTCGTCGAGCAGGAGCAGGCGGGGCTCGGCGGCGAGGGCGCGGGCGATTTCGACGCGGCGCTGCTCGCCGTAGGAGAGGGTTTCGGCCAGGGTATCGGCGCGGTGTTCCATGCCGACGCGGGCGAGCAGGGCGCGTGCCTCCTCGCGGGCGGCGCGCATGGCGGTTCGGGCGGCGGGGAAATGGAGGATGGAGGCGATAAGCGAGGTACCACGGCGGAGGTAGCGGCCGGCGAGGACCTGTTCGAGAGCGGTCATGCCGGCGATGAGGCGGACGTTCTGGTAGGTGCGGGCGAGGCCGGTGGCGGCGATGGCGTGCGGGGGGATTGGGCGATGTCGGTGGTGGCGATGCGGATCGCCCCGGCATCGGGGTGCAGCAGGCCGCTGATGAGGTTGAT
>CAIYPH010000881.1 GCA_903928045.1 uncultured Rhodospirillales bacterium | reverse complement strand
CGCGCAAGAAATCGCCCGCCCGGGCTGGTGGTGCCACGGCGGCGGACTTGCAGCGGAGGCCGGAGACACCTAATCAGGGGGCGCGCATGGGGCGTCGCCAAGCGGTAAGGCAGCGGATTTTGATTCCGCCATGCGGAGGTTCGATCCCTCCCGCCCCAGCCATTCCCTCCCTGATGGGGTTGCAAGGCAAGCAAGCGGTTCTTTTTTGAAAAAAAGAACCAAAAAACTTTCATTCAATGGGTGCGCTGCCCAAGGGAACTCCGCGGCCAAACGGATAAAAGTTTTTTGCTCCTTTTTTTCTAAAAAAGGAGCGCTTCCTTCCTGTCCCCCAGTCGGTAACGCCAAGGTAACGCCGCACCAACGGCGCTGGCCTATCCCGCGGAAAGCCGATCAAAAGAGGGACAAAAGCCATGACAAAACGCCTCGTCACGATGCTGCTGGCCGCCACCGCGCTCAGCGGCTGCGCCATGTCCGGCGCGCCGCAGCCGGAGAAACAGTGGAACACCACCATCGGCCGCTACGACCTCATCCCCGTCTACCCGCCGCAGGAGGATGTGCTCCCCGGCGACGTCTTCCTCCTCGGCGTCAGCGACCCCGACGGCACCTCCGGGCGCTCCGGCTGGCCGGTCCGCGTCGGCCACGCCCTCGGCGCCGAGGCGGCGCTGGCCGCGGTTTACGGCGCCCGCCCCGAAATCGCCCAGGCCCCGGCCAAGCCCGACGCAGCGGCGCCAGATACCTTCATGACCATCCCCGGCAAGCCGCCCGTCCGCCTGCGCCTGCGCGACGCCGAGCTGCCCACCCTCACCTTCGCCCGCTACAGCGCCGTCGATCTCGGCTTCGGGGGCGAGACCCAGGGCTTCAACATCTTCGGCGCGCTGGGCGCCAACAGCGCGACCTCGGTGAGCGTGTCGCTGTCGGGCTTGAAGGCCCTCAACGTCGACGAGGGCCGCGTCTTCAGCATCGTCGATGGCGAGGCGCTGAACTTCCTCGCCACGCAATTCACCGTCGGCCGGCTCATCAAATACCTCGCGCAGAAAGACGCCGCGCTGGCCCGCGCCTTCTGCGACACCGACTTCGCCGCCCTCGACCGCCAGGGCATCTACCTCGTCGGCGCCAATGAGATCGTCTACGCCCACGACATCGACTACCACTTCACCGACGAGAAAACCGTCGCCGGCGTCGCCGCCGCCAGCCTGGCCAAGGCCCCGGCCGGCCAAGGCGGCCAGCAAGGCGGCACCACCACCAGCGACGGCACCCCGTCCGGCAATGTCGCGGCACTGATCGACTCGCTCAACAAAAACGCCAGCCAGTTCAAGAACAGCGGTGGCGCCTCCATCAGCTTCGGCATCGGCCGCACCGGCGGGCTCACCATGAAGACCCATCACGACCGCCCCCTCGCGGTCGGCATGGCCGGCGGGGCGCGCTTCTCGATGGGCGAACTGGCGGCCTATTACCTCTATTACTATGCCGCCAACGGCCGACTCGCCACCAGCAAGGGCGTCGACAGCCGCGGCACGGTGGCCGCGGATACCCGCAGTCTGCGCGAGTCCGTGGACAACACGCCGTTCGCCTGCGGGATCTACGGCGCGGATGGCGCGCCCCTGCTGACCTACCTGACCACGCCGGGCACCCAGCCAAAATCCTACACCACCGGCCCGGGCCGCTACCGCTAACGCACGTCATCAACGTCAATCGGCCGGGCGCCCCAGCCCGGCCGCATGGGGGGAACGGGGATGCTGGACACATATCTGTGGCTGCGCCACCTGCACGCCGCGCGGGTTTCCGTGCTCACGTTGGTGGCAGCCGCCCTACTGCTGCTGGTCCCACCGCAAATGGCCGATCTGCTGGCCTTCCTCGATGATGGCGGCCTGCTCCTGGCGTTCGCCTTCCACGGCTCGATCGTCGTGCTCGGCCTCGCCCTTTGGTACTGGTCGCGTGCCGCCCTCGCCGCCGAAGCCGGCGTGCCGGACGGCTCATCCACCCCCGGCCACACCCGCGCCGCGCGGCTGGACGCCATGACGCCCGCCGAGCGCCGCCTCAACACCTGGCTCCCACGCGGCTTGTTCTTCGGCGCCGCCCTGCTCGGCGTCGGCCTCGTGCTGCGCAACGGGGTGAAAGCGACCGACCTCCTGATCCTCGCCGCCTGGGCCATCGCCGGCACCGTGGCGCTCACCTGGCGCGGCAAGGTCGCGTGGCTGACCAACCCCGGCCGCGCCGAGCGCGCGCCGCTCGGCAGCACCGCCGACCTGCTCGACCACGCTCCGATCGGCTGGGGCTTCGGCCTCGGCCTGCTATCGCTCGGCGGCGCCTTCTTGGCGCTCGGCATCGCCGGCGCGCTCGGCGGCTGGGGCGGCACGCTCGCCGCATGGCTCGGCACGCAGCTCCCAGGTCCGTGCATGGCCACTTTCGGTCTCGCCCTCTCCGTCGGCCCGCTCACCTTGCTGGCCCATCTCGGCGGCCGCTTCCCCGCGATGCTCGCGCTCACCGCCTGGCTCGGCACCATGGCGGTGGCGTTCGACGACGACATCCACGCCGTCTGGCTGCTCAGCGGTCCGCCGCCCCAGCGCGCGACGTTCGACCACGCCGTCAACGCCTGGGTGAAGGCCTGCTTCCCGGCCGCCAGGTCCGGCGCCACCATCCGCCCGGTCATCGTCGCGGCCTCCGGCGGCGCCACCCGCGCGGCGATCTGGGCCTCGGCCACCCTGCGCGAGGTCGAGCGCGCGACCGCGCAACCCGATCGACAGGCCGCACTCTTCGCCATCAGCTCGGTCTCCGGCGGCTCGCTCGGCGCCGCGGGCGCGATGGCCCTGCTCGCCGCCGCCCACCGGCCCGACGCCTGCGCCCCCCCCGCCCTGGGCCCGCTGATGCCCGACGAGGGTCCGATCCCGCTCTCCGGCGATTCCCTCGGCCCCCTCATGGCCGGCTGGCTCCTCGCCGACCTCCCGCGCACCCTCATCGCCCCCGCGCTCTGGCTCGGCCGCCAGGCCGGGCTCACCACCGCCGGCGGCGGCGACAGCGCCGAGGCCATCGAGCGCGGCTTCGCCGCCCGCTGGGATACCGACCTGCCAGCCCGCAAATCCGCCCTGCTCGCCCCCTACCTGTCCCTCTTCTACGCCAACGGCACCTACCGCGCCGGCATGCCGCTCTGGTTCGTCAACGGCACCGCGGTGGAAAGCGGCAAGCGGGTCGTCACCGCCCCGATCGACCCCGCCGACGCCTCCTGGCCCCTGCGCGACACGGTCGACCTCATCGAACTCGCCGAGCACGACGTGCGCATCGCCACCGCCGTCAACAACGGCGCCCGCTTCCCCTTCCTGGAACCGTTCGGCACCCTGCGCGGCTCCGGCGCCGGCCGTGTCTCGCTGGTCGATGGCGGGTATTTCGAGAACGAAGGCCTGCAAACCGCCCTGGAGCTGGCCGAGCGCCTGGCCGCCATGACCCCCAACGGGCTCATCCTGCGCCCCATCATCGTCCAGGCCACCGCCGACGGCGAGGCGATGCCCGAGGTCGCGCCGCGCAACGGCAAACCCGGCCCCGAGCCCCTCACCGCCTGCGGCATACCTCCCGCGCAGCCGGGTGCGGCGCCGCCGCGCACCAAGGGCCTCGTCCTCCAGGTGCTGGCCCCGCCCATGGCGCTCTACAACACCCGCGCCTCCCACTCCTCCATGCTGCTCCACCAGGCACGCGACACCCTGTGCGCGCCCCCCGAGCGCTTCGTCCACTTCCGGCTCGGCCAGGTGAACAGAAGTGGCTCGGTTTCTCGCTACAGCGTTTCGGTTCCGTTAGGTGGATCGCCTGCCGGTTG
>CAIYPH010000880.1 GCA_903928045.1 uncultured Rhodospirillales bacterium | reverse complement strand
TGGTGTCGGGCAGCATCATTTTCGCTGGGCAGGACCTGACGAAACTCTCCGACCAGCGCATGGAGCGCATCCGCGGCGCCGGCATCTCCATGGTGTTCCAGGAGCCGATGACCTCGCTGAACCCGGTGCTGACCATCGGCGAGCAGATCATGGAGACTGTGCGCGCCCATGAGAGCATCTCCGCGCGGGACCAGCGGCTGCGTGCATTGCAGATGCTCGATCGCGTCGGCATTCCCTCGGCCGAGAAGCGGCTTGCCGATTATCCGCATCAGTTGAGTGGCGGCCAGCGGCAGCGGGTGATGATCGCCATGGCGCTGGCCTGCCGGCCCAAACTCCTGATCGCCGATGAACCCACCACCGCACTCGACGTCACCATCCAGGCTCAGGTGCTGGACCTGCTGATGGATTTGCGTGACGAGCTGGGCATGGCGATCATCGTGATCACCCATAATATGGGCGTGATCGCCGAGACCGCCGATCGGGTGCTGGTGATGTATGCCGGCCGCATTGTCGAGCACGCGCCGGTGGCCGGGCTGTTCGACCGTCCGCTGCATCCCTACACCGCCGGGTTGCTCGATTGCGTGCCGATGCTGGAGCAGGACCGTTCGCGCCTGGTCGCCATCCCCGGCTCGCTGCCTGAGCCGGCGCGCCGCCCGCCTGGCTGCCGCTTCGCGCCGCGCTGCGCGCGCCGGATCGACGCATGCACCTCAGCGATTCCGCCGCTGCTCCCCTACGGCGCCGGGCATGATGCGGCCTGTATCCGCATCGGTGTCACGACATGAGTGACCTGCTCGTTGCCGCCGGTCTCACCAAGCACTTCGCCATCAAGTCCGGCTCCTTCCTGCGCCGCGCCACCACGCCGCTGCGCGCGGTGGATGGGGTGGATTTCAGCATCCGCGCCGGCGAGACGCTCGGGCTGGTGGGCGAGAGCGGCTGCGGCAAGTCCACCCTCGGGCGGCTGCTGATCCGCCTGATAGAGCCGACCGCCGGCAGCATCCATTTCGCCGGGCAGGAGATCACCGGGCTCGATGCGCGGGCGCTGCGCAGCGTGCGGGCGGGGATGCAGATCATCTTCCAGGACCCCTATGGCGCGCTCAACCCGCGCATGACGGTGGAAGATATCGTCATGGAGCCGCTGCTGATCCACGGCGCGAAACCCGATGCCGCCGCCCGTGCCAAGGTGGCGGACATGCTGCGCCTCGTCGGCCTGCCCGCCCGCGCCGCCGAGCGTTTCCCGCATGAATTCTCCGGCGGCCAGCGCCAGCGTGTCGGCATCGCGCGGGCGCTGGTGCTGAAACCCAAGCTCGTGGTGTGCGACGAGCCGGTCTCGGCGCTCGACGTATCCGTCCAGGCGCAGATCGTGAACCTGTTGCAGGACCTGCAATCCGAGCTGGGGCTGACGCTACTATTCATCGCGCATGATCTCAGCGTGGTGAAGCATATCTCGGACCGGGTGGCGGTGATGTATCTCGGCAAAATCGTCGAAATTGCCGATAAGCGGACGATCTACCGCGCGCCGCTGCATCCCTACACTCAGGCCCTGATCGCCGCCGTTCCCGCGCTCAACCCCGCGCTCCGTGGCCGCGGCAAGCGCCAACGCCTGGCCGGCGATATTCCGAGCGCGCTGAACCCGCCATCCGGCTGCCGTTTCCACACGCGCTGCCCGCATGTCATGCCGATCTGCCGCAGCGAGGCGCCCGTACTACGTCCCCAGACGCCGAACCACGATGCCGCCTGCCATCTGCTCACCAACCCCTAAGACCGAAGGAGCCGCCATGCTCGACCCCAAGAAAAGCCGCCTTGTCTCTGAAGTCGATTTCGAGAGGGACGGCAAGCAAACCGGCTTCGTCCGCCTTTTTCACTCCGTGCATGCCTCGGCCTACGGCTTCATCCCGATTCCCATCGTGGTGATCAAGAACGGCAAGGGGCCCACCGCCGTCTTCACCTCGGGCAACCATGGTGACGAGTATGAAGGTCAGGTCGCGCTGTGCAATCTCGCGCGCAAGCTTGACCCCGCAAAAATCCAGGGTCGCGTCATCCTGCTGCCGATGGCCAATTTCTCCGCCGGTATGGCCGGCCGCCGCACCTCGCCGATCGACGAAGTCAATCTCAACCGCGCCTTCCCCGGCAATCCCGATGGCAC
>CAIYPH010000879.1 GCA_903928045.1 uncultured Rhodospirillales bacterium | reverse complement strand
GGCCGGAACCTCGCTGGTGGCCTGCCTGTTCCTCGCCTTCATCGGGCAGGAACAGGATGGCTGGTTCGTCTATTTCGCGGCGCTTTTGCTGGCCTCCGGTCTGATCGGCTTTCTGCCGTTCAACTACCCGCGGGCGCGCATTTTCATGGGCGACGTCGGCAGCCAGTTCTGCGGCTTCGTGCTGGCCGTGTTGGGCGTGGCGGCGGGGCGGTTCAGTACCGCGGGGATGAGCCTGCTGATCGTGCCGATGCTGCTCTCGGGCGTGCTGTTTGACGTGGCGTTCACCCTGGTGCGCCGGGCGGTGGCGGGAGACCGGTTGACCCAGGCGCATCGCGGGCATCTCTATCAGCTCGCCCATCGCGCGGGGATGGATGCGCGCTGGATCGCGGCCGTGCATTGGGGGTTCGCGGCGATTGGCGGGGTGGTGGCGGTGGCGTTCATGCATGCCGGGCCGGGACTGAAAGTGGTTCTGCCAGTCCTGCTGCTTGTGCCGCAACTCGCCTGGGCGATGTATGTTGTGCGGCGGGCCCGCAATGCCCAGATAGGGCGGTGGTGATCGAGGAGTTTCGCCCATGCTGCGCCGTCTGCTGCTGACCGCCGTTCTCACATTGGCCATTGCCTCCCCCTTGGCCGCCCAGCCGAAGCCGGCGGTCCCGCCGGGCGCGCAGAATTCGTCGTTCAACCTGGTCAACCGCTCCAGCCAGGCGATTCGCGAGCTGTTCGTCACCTCGGCGGGGAATGCCAATTGGGGGCAGAACCGGCTCGACGGGAAGTCGGCCGGCGCGGTCAGCATCGCGGCGGGTGGCAGTTTCGCGGTGCGTCGGCGGGTGGATACCAACTGTATTTTCGACATCAAGGTGATCTACGCCGACGGCAAGCCGGAGGAGCGCAAGGGGGTGAACACCTGCGCGGTTGAGGACGTCGCCTTCGGCGCCACCGCTTCGAACATTCCCGTCGCCGCCACCGGCAAGCCGGCGGATGATCCCTCTTTCCGGCTGTTCAATCGCTCGGCGCGCAATATCGTCGAACTCCGCGCGGTTCCCGCTGGCGGGTCCGAGGGCGGTGAGAACCGGCTGGCCACTCCGCTGGCGCCCGACAAGAGCCAGATGATCGGCTTCAAGCGCGATGGCCAGTGCATCTTCGACCTGCGGGTGGTGTTCGCCGATGGGAAGGCGATGGAGAAGAAGCGGGCAAATCTGTGCAAAATCGCCGAGTTGCCGGTTCCCTGAGCAGGCGCCTCTTCCAAGCCCCGGCGATGGCTCTATGATCGGGGCGCCAGCCCGGGAGGATAAATAGTTTGCGCGCGACCGACGAAGCATCGACCGAGATGCGCGACGCATGAGCGGCGCCACCTCCGCCATGGGGCTGCGTGGGCGCAACTATGCGCGGCAGTACTGGCCGTTCCTGGTGCCGGCCGGGGTGATCGTCTTCGCGGTGATCGTGTTTCCCTGGATCTTCACGCTCTACATGTCGGTGATGGAGTGGCATGTCGGGAGCGCCATCACCTTCAACGGCCTCGCCAACTATAAGCGCCTGCTGACCGATGAGCGCTTTCTGTGGTCGGTGGTACGCACGCTGTATTTCACCGCGCTGGCGGTGATTTTCCCGATGCTGCTGGGCATCGCGGCGGCGGTGTGTTTCCACCGCAAGTTTCCGCTGCGGGGCCTCGCGCGAACCATTTTCATCCTCCCGATGATGGCCACACCCGTGGCGGTGGCGCTGGTGTGGACGATGATGTTCCATCCCCAGCTCGGCGTGTTGAATTACCTGTTGAGCGTGGTCGGCCTGCCGATGTCCTCCTGGGTTTATGCGCCCAATACCGTCATCCCGACGCTGGTGATGGTCGAGACCTGGCAGTGGACACCGCTGGTGATGCTGATCGTGCTGGGCGGTCTCGCCTCGCTGCCGATCGATCCCTACGAGGCCGCGCGCATCGACGGCGCGAGCGGGTGGGAGGCGTTTCGCCACATCACTTTGCCGCTGGTCTGGCCGCATATCATGGTGGCGCTGGTGATCCGCACCATCGATGCGTTGAAATCGCTCGACATCATCTTCGTCATTTCCGGCGGCGGGCCCGGCACGTCGAGCGAGACGATGAACTACCTGCTCTACCTCGAGGCGTTCAGCTTCTACGACATGGGCTACGCCTCGGCGATCGTCGTGGTGTTCTTCGTCATCATCCTGCTGATCAGCCTGCTGCTGTTCAGCTCCCGCCGGCAGGCCTACTGAGATGCGGCCCCATCAGATCCGCCGGCTGTTCGGCAATATCGGCTTTGGGCTGTCGGTGTTCGCACTGGTCTCACCGGCGATCCTCGTCTTTCTCTGGATGTTGTCGCTGTCGTTCAAGAACGAGCTGGACAACACCGCCTTCCCGCCGGTCTTCATCCCGACCCACCCGACCTTCGCCAATTTCATCGACGTGTTCGAGAAGAACGACTTCGTGACGCTCTCCTGGGAGGATTTCGACCTCTTCGGGCGGACCTGGTTCAGCTATCCCTCGATCGGCGGCTATCTCTACAACTCCATCGTGGTCTCCTTCTCGGCAACTGGGCTGGCGCTGCTGGTGGGCGTACCGGCGGGGTTCGGGGTGGCGAAATCCAAGGCGCATAAGGTGGCGGCGTTGATCATGATCGCGCGCGTCACGCCCGGTCTCTCCTATCTCGTTCCGCTGTTCCTGCTGTTCCAATGGCTTGGCATGATCGGCAGCCTGTTGCCGCTGGTGATCACGCATCTGGTACTCACGGTGCCGATCGTGGTGTGGGTGATGATCGGGTTTTTCGAGGGGCTGCCCAACGAGTTGGAGGAGGCGGCGCTGGTGGATGGGGCGACGATCTGGCAGGCGTTCCGCTTCATCGCCCTCCCGCTGGCGCGGCCGGGCATCGTGGTGGCGCTGATCCTCGCTTTCATTTTCTCGTGGAACAACTTCATCTTCGGCGTGGTGCTGGCCGGGCGGGAAACCCGCACATTGCCGGTGGCGGTCTATAACGTGCTGACGTTTGAGCAGGTGAGCTGGGGGCCGCTGGCCGCGGCCGCTTTGTTGGTGACTTTGCCGGTGTTGCTGCTGACCCTGCTGATGCAGAAGGAAATCGTCGCCGGGTTGACCGCCGGCGGGGTGAAGGGCGGCTAGGGTGGCATTGTACGCGGTGACCGGCGCGGCCGGGTTTATCGGCTCGCACCTGACCGACGCGCTGCTGGCGGCTGGCCACCAGGTGCGCGGGCTCGACGATCTCTCCACCGGCAAGCGCGAGAACCTTGACCCGCGCTGTGCGCTGATGATCGGCGACGTGGCGGACCCGACCGCCGTGGCGGCGCTGATGGAGGGCGCCGCCGGGTGCTTCCACCTCGCCGCCATCGCCTCGGTGGCGCGGACCAACGAGGACTGGATGGGCGGCCATCGCGTCAATCTCGGCGGCAGCATCCGCGTGCTGGAGGCGGCGCGCGACGCCGGGCGGGTGCCCGTGGTCTATGCCTCCTCCGCCGCCATCTATGGCGATACCGGCGGGGCGACCGCCCATGAAGGGCTGACCCCGCGCCCGCTCTCGGCCTATGGGGCGGACAAGCTCGGCTCCGAACTCCATGCCGCCGCCGGATGGCATGTGCACGGCGTACCCTCTTTCGGGCTGCGCTTCTTCAACGTCTACGGCCCGCGGCAGGACCCGAAATCCCCCTATAGCGGGGTGATCTCCATCTTCGCCCGCCGCATCGCCGAGGGGCAGACGATTGAAATCCACGGCGACGGGGAGCAGATCCGCGACTTCATCTACGTCGCCGATATCGTGCGCCACCTCGTCGCCGCGATGGGTTATGCCGCCGCCAAGGGCGGCAACTCGGTCGCCAATGTCTGCACCGGGCAGGGCACCTCGGTGCTGCAACTCGCCGCGCACCTCGCTGCCGCCGCCGGCCGGGCCGCCGAGCTGCGCCATGGTCCCGCGCGGGCGGGGGATATCCGCCGATCCATCGGGGATGCGACGCATGCCCGGGAGGTGCTTGGGGTGAGGGCGGGGGTTGGGTTGGCGGAGGGCGTTAGGTTGCTGCTGGGGTAGGGAAGCGCTTCTTTTTTGAAAAAAATAAGCAAAAAACTTCGCTCTTATTGCGTCATCTGTT
>CAIYPH010000878.1 GCA_903928045.1 uncultured Rhodospirillales bacterium | reverse complement strand
TTCGATCTCGCCGGCGGCGAGGCGTTCGAGCAGGTCGGCGAAGCGGGCCATGGTGACTTCGATGTAGCGCCAGGCGGCTTGTTGTTCGCTCCGCCGTGCCGCGCCCGGCAGAATCCGGCCGAGCAGGGCGGCGAACCAGAGCGCGAGGGCGCTCAGGCGTCGCGCCATGGCGGCGGCGTGCAGCACGGAGGAGGGGGCGGGATTGCTCATGGCGGTGTTATAGCGGGTGTGACAGATAATGTCAAACATAAAAACGTCTAGTTAGTAAATTTTTCACTCTCTGCGACAGCTCTCGTTGGGAGCGGCCGACGCCAAACGGATAAAAGTTTTTTGCTTCTTTTTTTCCAAAAAAGAAGCGCTTCCTTCCTTCTACCCCCGCCAATTCCGCGCAGAGAAATCAAGGAAGAAGGAGGGCGAAGCCCGCCAGGGGAGGGTCGTGCGCTTGGCGACGAAGGTGGCGTTCTGGTGGAGGACGACGTAGGCGGGGTCGTCGCGTTCGCAGATTTGCAGCATGCGGGCGAAGACCTGGCGGCGTTCGGCCATGTCGGTGCCGGTTTCGAGGGCGATGGAGAGGCGGTTCATCTCGTCGTTGGTCCATTCGCCGTTGGCTTGCTGGGCGCCGTTGGGGCCGTGCTGGTTGACGATGGAGGAGATCGGGTCATCGGAGGTGGGGGAGTTGGACCAGTCGCGGATGCCGCGGGGGCCTGATTTGTCGAGCACCTGGGCCCAGTTTTCCTTGACTTCGAGGATCAGGTTGAGGCCGGCGTCGCGGCAGAATTCGACGATGATCTGGGCGGTGGCGAGTTCGGCGGTGTAGTAGTCGTTTCGCGCGCGGTAGACGATCGGCTCGCCGTTATAGTTGGCGGCTTTGAGGAGGTCGCGGGCGCGGGCGGGGTCGTAGGCGGGGACGGACCAGCCGGGGACGAACATGGGGCCGTAGAATTCCCATTGCAGGCCGGGGGGCACGCGGGCGCGGCCGGCCCAGAGCGCGTCGACGATGGCCTGGCCGTCGATGGCGTGGGCGATGGCGAGGCGGACGCGGGGGTCGATGAGGGCGGGGTGGTGTTTGTCGAAGGCGAGGATGCGGTGGTTGGGCACCAGGCCGCCCTGGACTTCGAGGCCGGGGGTTTTCTCGATGCCGGCGATCTGATCGGGCGGGATGTCGCAGGCGAACTGGACTTCGCCGGATTGCAGGGCGGCGATGCGGGCGACGGTTTCGGGGATTTCGAGGAAGCGGAGGGATTTGAGCGGCGGGCGGCCGCCCCAGTACTCGTCATGGGCGTCGAGGCTGAGGGCGGAGTCGGGCTTGAAGTCGCGCAGTTTATAGGGTCCGCTGCCGATGGGGGCGTTGCGGTTGGCTTGCCAGGAGCCGCGGTCGCGCCAGGCGCGGGCGGCGACGATTTGGCTGCCGCCGGCGGCGAGGCGGCCTTCGAGTGTGAGGTCGGGGGTGCGGTTGACGAAGCGGATGGTGAGGGGATCGACGATCTCGACCCGCTCGAGGGCGGGGAAGTAGCGTTTGGCGACGGCGCGGACGTCGGCGGGGAGGGTTTCGTCGCGGGTGCGTTCGGGGCCGAAGGAGAAGGCGACGTCTTCGGCGGTGAGTGTGTCGCCGTTGTGCAGCTTTACGTTGGGGCGCAGCGCGAGTTCGACGGTGCGCGGGTCGATGCGGCGCCAGGCGGTGGCGAGGCCGGGGACGCGTTCGAGGCCGGCCTGCTGGTTGCGGGCGATGAGGGTTTCGAGGATCGAGCCGGTCCAGCGCTCGGAGGCGTTGGAGGATTGTTCGCGGAAGACGTCGAGCACGCCGGAATTGGTGATTTTCGCCACCGCGACCGAGATGGCGGGGCGGGTGTCGGCCTGGGCGATGGCGATGCGCGGCAGCAGGGCCGCCGAGGCGGCGAGGGCGGCGCGGCGGGGCAGGGCGGGCATGGGCTCAGCGCTTGGCGGCGCCGGGGGCGGAGGAGAAGTGCTTCTCCAGCACCGATCCCCCAAGGGAGATGACCAGGCAGGCGAAGAAGAAGACGGCGGCGGCGAAGACGTAGCCTTCGGCGGCGAGTCCGGTCCAGGCGGTGTCTTTGAGGGATTGGCTGACGACGCCCATGAGGTCGAACAGGCCGACGATGGAGACGAGGGTGGTGTCTTTGAAGAGGTCGACGGCGATGTTGATGATGCCGGGGATGGAGAGGCGGAGCGCCTGGGGCAGCACGATGAGGAGGTTGACCTGGGCCTCGTGCATGCCGAGGGCGCGGGCGGCCTCGGACTGCCCGGAGTCCACGCCTTGCAGCCCGCCGCGGATGGTTTCGGCCATGTAGGCGCCGGTGAAGATGGTCATCACGATCAGGGCGCGGACGAGGTTGTCGACGTTGACGCCGTTGGGGAGGAAGAGGGGAAGGAGGACGAGGCCCATGAAGAGGACGGCGAGGAGGGGCACGCCGCGCCAGAATTCGATCAGCACGGTGGAGAGATAGCGGATCACCGGCCATTTCGAACGGCGGCCGAAGGCGAGTGCGATGCCGATGGGGATGGAGCCGCCGAGGGCGACGAAGGAGATCACCACGTTCAGCATGAGGCCGCCCCAGTCATTGGTGGGGATGGCGCGCAGGCCGAAGATGCCGCCGATCAGCAGGATGGCGTCGGCGATGGGGACGAGGACCATGAGGCCGAGCAGCCACCAGCCGCGGCGGCGTTGCGAGAACAGGGCGCCGACGCCGAAGACGACGAGCAAAGCGAGGCCGAGATGGACGCGCCAGCGCTCGCCCTCGGGGTAGACGCCGTAGAAGAACAGGGCGAAGCGCGCCTTGATGAAGGCCCAGCAGGCGCCGGTATCGGCGGCGGAGCAGGCGGCGCGGTTCACCGCATCCCACACCGCGTGGGTGAAGGCCCAGGAGAGGAAGGGGGGGACGACCCAGGCGAAGAGGGCGATCATCAGGAGCGAGATGATGGCGTTGCCGCGGGAGCCGAAGAGGGCGCGGAGGATTTTCATCGGCCTTGCAGCGCCAATTTGCGGTTCCAGTGGTTCATCGCCAGCGAGGTGATGAGGTTCACCGCGAGGAAGACGCCGAGCACGATGGTCATCACCTCGATGGCCCGGCCGGACTGGTTGAGCACGGTGCGGGCCATGATTTGCAGGATCTCGGGATAGGCGATGGCGGCGCCGAGCGTGGTGGATTTGATGATGTTGAGATACTGGCTGGTGAGCGGCGGGATGAGGATGCGCAGCGCCTGGGGCAGGATGACCAGCGCCATGGTTCGCCCCGCGGTGAGGCCGAGGGAGCGGGCGGCCTCGGTCTGGCCTTTATGGATGCCGAGGATGGCGGCGCGGACGTTCTCGGCGATGAAGGCGCTGGTGTAGATCGACACGCCCAGCACGATGGCCAGCACTTCGGGCGGGATGCGCACGCCGCCGGCGAAGTTGAAGCCCTTGAGGGCCGGCGGGTCCCAGGAGGCGGTGAAGCCGGCGATGACGAGGCCGAGGATGAGGAGCGGCGGGAGCACGAGAAGGCGGGGCAATTGCATGCCGATGCGCCGCCACAGCAGGGCGGCGAGCGCGACGGCGATCAGCGTGATGCTGGTGATCCAGTCCCACGCGGTGCCGGAGGCGGCGGGGACGTAGAGGCCGCGGACGTTGAGGAACAGCCCGGCGCCGAGGTTGTAGCTCTGGCGGAGCTGCGGCAGGGCCTGCAGCACGGCGAAATAGATGAACACGATTTGCAGGAGCTGCGGCGTGTTACGGATGATCTCGACCAGGGTGCGCGCGGTGCCGGCGGCGAGGAGGTTGCCGGAGAGGCGCATGAGGGCGAGCGTGAGGCCGAGGGCGGAGGAGACCACGATGGAAATCGCCGCGGCGAAGAGGGTGTTGACGCCGGAGACCCAGAGCGCGCGGCCGTAGGGGAAATTCACGTCCCATTCTACGAGGTGGAAGGGGATATCGAACCCGGCTTTGCGCCAGAGGAAATCGAAGCCGAAGGACAGCCCGCGCACCGCGAGGTTGTCCGACACATTGCGGGCGAAAAACAGCAGGATGGCGGCGGTGACAACCGCCACCACCGCCTGCCAGGTCAGCGCCTTCTGTCGTGTCGTCAAGGCGCTGACCTCGTTGTCATGCGCTTCCGATCAGCGGATCGGCAGCGGGTAGTGCAGGCCACCCTTGGTGTAGAGGTTGTTCTGGCCGCGCGGCAGGTTGAGCGCCTTGGGGCCGAAGTGACGCTCGTACATCTCGCCGTAGTTGCCGACGGTCTTGATGGCGCGGAACGCCCAGGCTTCCTCGAGGCCAAGCGCCTTGCCGGTCTCACCCTCGACGCCGAGCAGGCGCAGGATGAACGGGTCCTTGGAGGCCTTCATCTGGTCGGCATTGGCCTGCGTCACGCCGAATTCCTCGGCGGACTTGAGCGCGTTGTCGAGCCAGAACAGGATCTTCTGCCAGCGCGGATCGCCCGAGCGGGTGTGGATGCCCAGCGGCTCCTTGGAGATCAGCTCGGGCATGACGAACCAGTCATCCGGCTTCTTCTGGGTCGACCGCTTGCCGGCGAGCGAGCCGGTATCGTCGGTGTAGCCGTCGCAACGGCCGGCTTCCATGGCGGCGATCGCCTCTTCCGGCTTCTCGAACAGCAGCGAGCCGATCTTGGCGCCGGTGGAGCGGGCGAAGTCGGCGATGTTCAGTTCGAGCGTCGCGCCGGTCACCATGCAGATGGTGGCGCCCTGCAACTCGGCCGCCTTGGTCACGCCGATCGACTTGCGCACCAGGAAGCCCTGGCCGGCATAGAAGTTCACCGCGACCTCTTCGAGGCCGAGCACGGTGGAGCGCGTGAAGGTCAGCGTCGAATCGCGGACCAGCATGTCGATCTCGCCGGACTGCAGCACGGTGAAGCGTGCGGCGGCAGTGGTGCCGGTGTACTTCACCTTGTCGGGGTCACCGAGCACGGCGGCGGCCACGGCGCGGCAATAATCGATGTCGATGCCGTGCCAGACGCCCTTGTTGTCCTGGAAGGCGAAACCGGGAACCCCGGTGTCGATGCCGCAATTCAGCATCCCGCGCTTCTTGATGGCGTCAACGGTCGGCCCCGGCGGGGGAGCCACCTGCGCCTGCGCGACAACGCTCGTGAAGAGCATCGCGGCGCCCGCGGCCAATGCGTAACGGCCGGCACGCATGATGCGCGCTGGAAGTGAGGTCATGCCAGTCTCCCTGTTCTTTGGTTTTACCCGCGGTCACGCTGACTCAATACCGGGCGCGATGCAACCATGCGTAACCGGCAATGCTGCAAAGTTTTTTGCACTGCACCACGTAGGTGCCCCGGGCGCGCACCGGCCTCGACCCGGCGGCGGCCAAGGTCTATGGTGCGCCGTGTTGAATTGGCTATAGCGCCTGCTCGCCCGACCAATTGAGGATTCCCCGATGTATCAAGATGTCTCCCTCCATATCGACGGTGCCTGGGCCCCGGCCGCCGCCGGGCGCACGCTCACCGTGCTCAACCCCGCCACGTCCGAGCCGCTCGGCACCGTCGCTCACGCCGAACGTGCCGACCTCGACCGCGCGCTGGAAGCCGCCGAGCGCGGCTTCGCGGTGTGGAAGAAGGTATCGGCCTATGAGCGCAGCAAGGTGATGCGCAAGGCCGCCGGTCTCATCCGCGAGCGCACGGAGGCGATCGCCCGGCTGATGACGATGGAGCAGGGCAAGCCGGTCGCCGAGGCCAAGGGCGAGCTTGGCGTCGCCGCCGACGTGATCGAGTGGTTCGCCGAGGAGGGCCGCCGCGCCTATGGCCGCGTCATCCCCGCCCGCGCCGAGGGCGTCTACCAGCTCGTCATAAAGGAGCCGGTCGGCGTGGTCGCTGCCTTCACGCCGTGGAACTTCCCGATCAACCAGGCCGTGCGAAAGATTTCTGCCGCACTCGCCGCCGGCTGCGCGGTGATCCTCAAAGGCCCGGAAGAGACCCCGGCCTCCTGCGCCGAACTGGTGCGCGCGTATGTCGATGCCGGGCTGCCGGCCGGCGTGGTGCAGCTGGTCTACGGCATTCCCGCGGAAATCAGCGAGTATCTGATCCCGCACCCCACCATCAAGAAGATCAGCTTCACCGGCTCCACCGCCGTCGGCAAGCAGCTCTCGGCGCTTGCTGGGCTGCACATGAAGCGGGTGACGATGGAACTCGGCGGCCATGCCCCGGCGATCGTGTTCGATGATGCCGACGTGGACACCGCTTCGAAAATCCTCGCCGCCAACAAGTTCCGCAACGCCGGCCAGGTCTGCGTGTCGCCGACGCGCTTCCTGGTGCAGGAGAAGGTCTACGAGGAATTCGTCGCCAAGTTCACCGCCATCGCCGCGGCGCTGAAGGTGGGCGACGGACTTGATCCGACCTCCACCATGGGCCCGCTCGCCAACCCCCGCCGGGTGACGGCGATGGAAGGCTTCGTGGCCGATGCGGTGCAGAAGGGCGCCACTGTGAAGACCGGCGGCAAGCGTATCGGCAACAAGGGCAATTTCTTCGAGCCGACCGTGCTGACCGAGCTCAACCTCTCCATGCGCGTCATGAACGAGGAGCCCTTCGGCCCGCTGGCGCTGATGGTGCCGTTCAAGGGCTTCGAGGACGTGGTGGCGGAAGCCAACCGCCTGCCTTACGGCCTCGCCTCCTACGCCTACACAAGCTCGGCCAAGACGGCGAACGCCATCGCGGCGCAGGTGGAAGCCGGCATGATGTCGATCAACCACCACGGGCTCGCGCTGCCGGAAGTGCCGTTCGGCGGCATCAAGGACAGCGGCTACGGCTCCGAGGGCGGGCTTGAGGCGATGGAAGCCTACCTCAACACCAAGTTCGTCACCCCGGCCGGTCTGTAACCCAGTGGCGGCCGGTCAGCGGATGCGCTGGCCGGCCTGCCACACGCCGATCACCGACAAATCCCGATCGAGCGCCACGAAATCGGCCGCCGCCCCACGGGCTATGCGGCCAAGATCGGTGCGCCCAAGCACGTCCGCCGGCGTGCGTGTCGCCATGGTCAGGGCGTCGGCCAGCGAAATGCCGATATCGCGCACCGCGATCTGCACGGCTTCCGCCATGGTGAGGTGCGCGCCGGCGAGCGTGCCGCCCTCATTGGTCAGACGGCCGTCGGTCAGGGTGATTTTCTGCCCGTAGAGTTCGAATGCGGTGACGTCGGAGGCCGCGGTGGCCATCGCGTCCGACACCAGGAACAACCGCTCCGGCCCCATGCAGCGCAGCGCGACGCGGATGGCGGCGGGGTGCACATGCAGCCGATCGGCGATGATGCCGGCCCGCGCGGTTGGGTGGTCGAGCGCCGCGCCCACGGCACCGGGCTCGCGCACGGTGAAGGGCGACATCGCATTATATAGATGCGTGAAACCGCTGATCCCCGCGGCCAAACCGGCCTCGATCTGCGCGAAGCTGCCATCGGTATGCCCAGCGAACACGATCACGCCGGCCGCCACCAGGCGCGCCACCACCGCCGGCGGCACCATGTCGGGCGCCAGGGTCACCAGCAGCCGGCCGGGGAAGGGGGCGCAGAGGGCGGCGATGTCCTCCTCGGTCGGCAGGGTCATCGCCTCGGCCGGATGCACGCCGCGCCGGGCCGGCGCCAGGAAGGGGCCTTCCAGATGAATGCCTGCGACGCCGGCCGCGCCTTCGCCGATCGCTGCCCGCCCGGCCGCCAGCGTGGCCGCGAGCAGGGGGCGGGTGCCGCTGATCAGGGTGGGGAGGATGGTTGTGCTGCCGGCCTTGGCGTGGGCGCGGGCGATTCGGCGCAGGCGGCCGGGCGCGGGGTTGTCGTTCAGCATCACCCCGTCGCCGCCGTTGACCTGGAGGTCGATGAAGCCGGGGACCAGTATGGCGCCTTCGGGCAGTTCGGTTGCGGTTGCACAGCCG
>CAIYPH010000877.1 GCA_903928045.1 uncultured Rhodospirillales bacterium | reverse complement strand
GGCATCGTCAGCGAAGCAAGCGTGTTCTTTTTATGAACAAAAAGAAGCAAAAAAACTTTTTTATCTGCTCGTGGCCGCGCCTTCTCCGGACGGTGGGAGCGGTACGCGCCAAAGTTGCAAAAGTTTTTTGCTCCTTTTTTTCAAAAAAGGAGACCTTCCTTCCCCTCGCCTTGCTTTCCCCGGGCCGCCCGTCATGATGGCTCAACGAAGCTGTTCAAAGGGGAACATCATGGCCGACGGCAACGACACGCGGACCGCCCGGGTTTCGGGCGACGAGGCACTCGCGATGCATGCCGCCTATCCGGCCGGCAAGCTCGCCACCCGCCTGACCAAGCCGCTCGCCACCGCGCGGGACCTGTCGCTCGCCTATTCGCCGGGGGTCGCCGAACCCTGCCTGCACATCGCCCGCGACCCGGCCCTCGCCTATGACTACACCTCCAAGGGCAACATGGTCGCGGTGGTTTCCAACGGCACCGCCGTACTCGGTCTCGGCAATCTCGGCGCACTCGCCGGCAAGCCGGTGATGGAGGGCAAGGTCGCCCTGTTCAAGCGCTTCGCCGACGTCGATGGCATCGACCTTTGCGTCGATACCGAGGACGTGGACGCGCTGATCAACTGCGTGCGCTACCTCGGCCCCTCCTTCGGCGGCATCAACCTCGAGGACATCAAGGCGCCGGAATGCTTCATCATCGAGCAGCGCCTGCGCGAGCTGATGGACATCCCGGTTTTCCATGACGACCAGCACGGCACCGCCATCGTCGCCGCCGCCGGGCTGATCAACGCCTGCCACCTCCCCGGGCGCGCGCTGAAGGACACCAAGCTGGTGGTCAACGGCGCCGGCGCCGCGTCGATCGCCTGCGTGGAACTGCTGAAGGCGATGGGCATGCGGCCCGAGCACGTCACGCTGTGCGACACCAAGGGCGTGGTCTACCAGGGCCGCACCGAGGGCATGAACCAGTGGAAATCCGCCCATGCGGTGGCAACCTCGGCGCGCACCCTGCTGGAGGCGATCGAGGGGGCGGACGTGTTTTTCGGCCTCTCCGTCAAGGGCGCGCTGACCCAGGACATGGTGCGCGCCATGGCGCCCAAGCCGATCATTTTCGCCATGGCCAATCCGGACCCCGAAATCACCCCGGAGGAGGCCCGCGCCGCCAGCGCGGATGCCATCATCGCCACCGGGCGCTCGGATTATCCGAACCAGGTCAACAACGTGCTCGGCTTCCCCTACATCTTCCGCGGCGCGCTCGACGTGCGGGCCAGCACCATCAACGAGGCGATGAAGATCGCCGCCGCCGAGGCGCTGGCCTTGCTCGCCCGCGAGGACGTGCCCGATGAGGTGAATGCCGCCGGTGGCGGCAAGCGGCTGCAATTCGGGCCGGAATACATCATCCCCAACGCCTTCGACCCCCGCCTGCTCTCCCGCCTGCCACCTGCCGTCGCCAAGGCGGCGATGGATAGCGGCGTGGCCCGCAAGCCGCTCGCCGATCTGCGCCGCTACGAGCGCGAGCTCTCCGCCCGCCTGGATTCCACCGCCAATGCGCTCGACGCGATTTCCGAGCGGGTGCGCGCCAATCCCCGCCGCGTGGTGTTCGCCGAAGGGGAGGAGGAGAAGGTCGTCCGCGCCGCCGTGCAGTTCCGCAACGCCGGCTACGGCACCCCGGTGCTGATCGGCCGCGAGGACCGGGTGCGCACCACGCTCGCCTCGCTCGGCCTCGGCATGGGCGACGGCATCGAGATCCATAATGCGCGGATGTCCACCCACAACCGCACATACGCCGATTTCCTCTACGCCCGCCTGCAGCGCCGCGGCTTCCTGCAGCGCGACTGCCAGCGCATGGTCAACCAGGACCGCAACGTATTTGCCGCCTGCATGGTCGCCACCGGCGATGCCGACGGCATGGTCACCGGCCTCACCCGCTCGGCCGCCGTGTGCCTGGAGGATATCGGCCACGTCATCGATACCGCCCCGGGCGGCATCGCCTTCGGCCTCACGCTGATGCTGGGCGAGCGCGGCCACACCATCTTCATCGCCGACACCCTGATGCATTTCCGCCCCAACCCGACCGAGATGGCCGATATCGTGGTGGGTGCGGCGGCGGCGGCGCGGCGCATGGGCCATGAGCCCCGCGTGGCGCTGATGAGCTACTCCACCTTCGGCAACCCCCGCCACGCCCTGGCCGACGTGATGCGCGAGACGGTGTCGATCCTTGACGAACGCCATGTCGACTTCGAGTACGACGGCGAGATGAGCCCGGACGTGGCGCTCGACCCGTCCTACCGCGCGATCTACCCGTTCTGCCGCCTCACCGGGCCGGCAAACGTGCTGGTGATGCCGGGCCTGCATTCCGCCCACATCACCTCGCGCCTCGCGCCTCGCCTCGGCGGCGGCAGCACCATCGGGCCGCTGCTGATCGGGCTCACCCATGCGGTGCAGCTGGTGCCGATGGATGCCTCGGTGAACCAGATCGTCGACATGGCGACATTGGCCGCCCACCAGACGGTGCGCGGATAGGGAGAAACCAAGATGGACAGCCTCAAACCCGTCGCCCACCGCATCGCCGCCATCCTCAAGGAGCGCAAGCAGACGCTCTCGATCGCCGAGGGCTCAGCGGGCGGGCTGATGTCGGCCGCCATGCTCGCGGTGCCCGGCGCGTCGGCCTATTTCATGGGCGGTGCGGTGGTCTACACGCGGGTGGCGCGGCGCGTGCTGCTCAACCTCTCGGATGACGACATGCGCGCGGTGCGGCCCTCCACCGCCAACTACTCCCGCCTGATGGCCGATGCCTGCCGTTCCCGCTTCGGCACCGACTGGGCGATCGCCGAATCGGGCGCCACCGGCCCCACCGGCAACCGCTACGGCGACGCCGCCGGCCATGCCGCCATCGCGGTCTCCGGCCCCGTGCCGCTCGACCTGGTGCTGGAAACCGGCCATGGCGACCGCGAGGGCAATATGCGCGCATTCGCCCAGGCCGCGCTGGAACTGCTGGAGCGCGCGCTGGTTGGATGAGCTCACCGTCCACCGCGCGCTCTACCGGCCCGGCCGTCTGCTCGATATCGGGGCGCATGACGGGCTGCTGACCCTCCCGCTCTCCGCCTTGCCCGGCGCCGTGGTGGAAGCGTTCGAGCCGCTGCCTGCCGCTCATGCCCGCCTCGCCACCGCCACCGTCGGGCGCGCCAATATCCGCCTGCATACCTGCGCGCTCGCCGAGCGGGACGGCACCGCTACGCTCGAAATGCCTTCGGTCGGCGGGGTCGCGCAGGAGCAATGGGCCTCGCTGGTGAAGGACTACGCGTCGATCCAGGCCTGGGACCCCAGGCTGGAGCGCATCGATCGCTTCGAAGTGGATCTGAAGCGGCTCGATGAGTTCGACTGGCGGGACATCACCGGCATCAAGCTCGACGTCGAGGGCGCCGAGGAGGAAGTGATCCTGGGCGGAGCCGAAACCATTCGCGCCTGTCTGCCGGTGATGACGGTGGAGATCGAGGAGCGGCACCGGGTGGGCAGCACACGCGCCGTTCCCGCGCTTTTGACCTCGCTCGGGCTTGCCGGGTTCTTCTGGCTCGATGGCTGGCACGCGGCATCCGCCTTCGATGCCGCGCAGATGCAGGTCGCCTCTCCCTCGCCGGCGAGTTTCGCGGCCTCCGATCCCTACGTGTTCATTTTCCACTTCGTTCCCCCCGCCTTGGTGCCGGCGCTGCTGGCGTTGCGGCCGGCGGGTTGATTTCGGGAGGCGGATCGGCCACAGACTGATACGTCCAGCGGCGCGGTGCCGCTTGAGGGAATGTCGCCGATGTCCGAGTCCACCATCTCCTCCGCCATGGCCCAGGCCACCCCGATCGAGCCGGCGCCGGCTCCGCCACAGGCGGTGCTGCCGCTGTTTTTCCACAAGGTCGTCGGCATCAACCCGGCCGCGCATGGACACCTCAAGATCGATCGCAGCACCGGCTTCGCATTTGCCCGCGCCGCGCAATCGGTGCCGATCGGGATCGGCGAGTTTGACATCGTCTCCCAGCACTACCCCATCGTCTTCGCCAGCGGCCCGATGCCCACCCCGCTCGCCCTGCTTGGCCTGGGCGAAGGGAACAACCTGTTCGTCGAACCCGACGGCTCCTGGCGGCGGGATTGCTACATCCCCGCCTATATCCGCGCCTTCCCGTTCATCTTCGTCGAGGACCCCAACTCCAAGACCGTCTATGTCGGCATGGAGGAAAGCGCGGCCTGCATCGGGCCCGATAACGGGCAGCCGATGTTCGAGGACGGGCAGCCAACCCCGGCGATGAGCGAATCCGTCAATTTCTGCCTCGCCTTCCGCGACAACCTCACCGCCGCCAATACCTTCGGCCGCGCGCTCGAAGCCCAGGGGCTGCTCGAGGAAGAGGAGGCGACCGTCAACTTCACCGCCGGCGGCGGTACCCGTATCCGTGGCTTCAAAATGCTGAAGCCCGAACGCCTCGACCGCCTGAGCGACGAGACCTTCCTCGACTGGCGCCGGCGCGGCTGGATCGGGCCGCTCTACGCCCACCTGCATTCCGCGGCGCGGTGGAGCCGGTTGATCGAGCTCAGCGCGGCGGAGCGTAAGCCGGCATAGGACGGAAGCGCTTCTTTTTTGAAAAAAAGAAGCAAAAAACTTTTATTCCGTTGGTTCCTACCGCTTGAAATGCTGCGGCTCCAGCTTCCCCAGCTCACTTAGGAGCATCGGCCAGGTGCTTAGGCCGCGGTCGAAGGAGGACAGGCGGAAGAACTCGTTGGGGGCGTGGACGTCCTCGTCGGGCATGGCCAGGCCGAAGGTCATGGAATCGATGCCCATGATCTCCTTGAACAAGGCGGTGATCGGGATCGTGCCGCCCGCGCGGGCGGGATAGGCGGTCTTGCCCTCGACGCGCTCCAGCACCCCGAGCGCGGCCTTGACCATGGGGTGCTCCGAATCCAGCGTCGAGGCCGGGGTGCCGCCCGCTTCCGGCGTGAGGTCGAGGTGAACGCCGGCGGCCACATGCGCTTGCAAATGCGCCCGCAACCTCGCCTGTGCCCGCCCGGGGTCCATCCCCGGGGCGAGGCGCATGGTGATCTTGGCGTGGGCCTCGGCGGGCAGGACCGTCTTCGTCCCCGCGCCGGTATAGCCGCCCCACATGCCGTTGATCTCGATGGTCGGGCGGAGGGTGGTGCGCTCGCGCACCGTGTCCGCCCGGTCGCCCCAAGGCAGCCCGCCGAAATCGGCGTACCATTGCGCCTCGTCGAACGGCAGCGCGGCGGCGGCCACCCGCATCGCGTTGCTCAGCGGCAAGGCGTCGTCGCCGAAGCCCGCGACCAGGATTCGCCCCTCGTCGTCATGCAGCGAGGCCAACAGCGCCGCCATCTCGCGTAGGGCGTTACGCGCCGCCCCGCCGTAGCGGCCGGAATGGCCGTCCTTGGCGGCGGTGCGCAGCGTCAGCTCAAGCCCGGTGATGCCGCGGCCGCCAACCCCCACCGTCGGGATGGTGGTGCTCGCCCAGCCGCCATCCGCCGAGAGCAGCGCGTCCGCGGCCAGCAGGTCTCGGTTGGCCGCGATGATCGCCCTGGCGCTCGGGCTGCCGCACTCCTCCTCCCCCTCCAGGAACAGGCGGACATTGACCGGCAACACCCCCTCGATCCTGAGGAAAGCCGCCAATGTCTCGACCGCGATCAGCGTCGAACCCTTCACGTCCGACGCGCCGCGGGCGTAGAGCCGCCCATCGATCGCCGTCGGCTCGAACGGCGGGGTGCGCCACAGCTCCAGCGGATCGGCGGGCTGCACGTCATAATGGCCGTAGATGATGATCGTCGGCTTGCCCGGCGCGCCATCCCACGACGCGTAAATCGCCGGCTGGCCCCCGCCATCCAGCAGCCGCGCATCGGCGAACCCGGCCGCCCGCAACCTATCGAGCAGAAACCGCCGCGCCGCCTCCATGCCGGGCGCGAAGGCAGGGTCGGTCGAGACGCTGGGAATCCGCAGCAGGTCCTTCAGGCGAGACAAGATCGCCTCCCGCTCCTGGCGCAGATAAGCAATCACGGCGTCCGACATGGCGATGCTCCGGCATTTGGCGCGCGATGCTGCCTGGGTGGGGTGGGGGGTGCAAGCGGGAGGAAGCGCTTCTTTTTTGGAAAAAAAGAAGCAAAAAACTTTTGTTCGTTTGCTGTTGCGGGGGCTCAGGCTAGGAGGGGCGCCGATAATTGATTCGATAACGTAACAAATAGGGCACGCGTTGGGGATTTGATTTTAGGCGCACGCCTTCGTCGTTCGCGCAAGGTTGTGATGGCACGGATGGCGGGGGCGACGTTGGCGGGGATATGGGTGAGCGCAAGCCATGGCCGCGCGGCGGACGGGCGGGGCGCAGTTTGTGCCTTGGTGGAAGCGCGCGGCGCGCGGCGGGGGTGGCGCGGACGCAGTTCGCCTGTCGGCTGGCTGTGACGCCGGCGCTTGGGGGCGGGCACGGACGGTATGATCGCAGTCGGGGGCGCGGGCGGGGCGGCGGCGAGACGGTGCATGAGGGCGGCGAAGTCCTGCCCCATGCGGTGCATCTGCGTCCAGACGGCGCGGCCGCCGGGGAGGAAGCGCCAGAGCCAGGAGGGGCCGGCAATGGCGGCAATGAGCGCGCAGACAAGCTCCGCCAGACGAACCGCGGGATGCGGCTCGCCTTGGGTAAGCTCAGGGGATGTGATCGCGCTGTTCATGATGGTATGTTTAACTAGATTGATATCGTCAGTCAAGCGCATTTTTGCGGCATTGTTAAAAAATTTTCTCTTGGTGTCGCCGGGCCTGATTCGGGTGGGTTCCGGTCGCGCAGCGGCTAGACCACAGGTTTTGCAGCGGTTGCTCTGGATTGCTTCGCTGCGCTCGCAATGACGGCGGTTGGGTTGCCGAGGCCCACGGAATGGGAATTACTCCTTTATTTTTTGTCCGAAGGCCCCATCCTCGGAGAGTACGCCAACGGCATGGAACGGAACAAAAAGTTTTTTTGGTTCTTTTTGTTCACAAAAAGAACACCCTTCCCCTCCCCCTTAAGCTGCCCCCACCGAGTTACGCAGCACCCCGATCCCATTGATCGCCACTTCCACGGTGGCGCCTGGCCGCATGGGCAGGATTCCGGCGGCGGTGCCGCAGGTGATGAGGTCGCCGGGGAGCAGGGTCATTTCACAGGAGAGCAGGCTGACGATACGCGGCGGTGGCAGGATCATGTCCGCCACCTCGTAGTTCTGGCGTTCGCGGCCGTTGAGGAGGGTGCGGACGCGGAGGGTTCGCCAGTCGAGCCCGGTGGCGATGGCGGGGCCGATGGGGCCGAAGGTATCGCAGCCTTTGGCGCGGCCCCATTGTTCGAAGCGCGGGTTGTCGCCGAAGAGGTCGGGCGCGGTGACGTCGTTGACGCAGGTGTAGCCGAAGATGGCGGCTTCGGCCGCGGCTTCGTCGAGGTTGCTGCAAGGTTGGCCGATGATTACGCCGAGCTCGCCTTCGTAGACGATGCGGCCGGCGTAGGATTTGGGGGGGCGGATGGTGTCCTCGGGGCCGATGATGGCGCCGGGGGATTTCAGGAAGTGCAGGGGGTAGTCGGGGATGCCGTAGCCCTGGGCGGTGGCGACGGCGTGGAAATTGTTCCATAGGCCGATGAAGAGCCGCGGGCGGACCGGGGGGAGCAGGCGGACGGCGGCGAGGGGGAGGGTTTCGCCGGTGGGCGCGGGGGCGGCGAACATGTCGCCTTGGTGGACGGCGATGGTGTCGCCGTCCAGCGTGCCGAAGCCTTCCGCGTCGCTGGCGGCGTAGCGGACCCATAAAGTCATGCGTCGAGCCCCGCGACGGCCTGCTCGAAGGCGGCCAGGCACTCATCGACATCGGCCGGCCCCATGGCGCTCGAGACGCAGGAGAGGCCGCGATGGGAGATGATCATGCCGTTGACCAGCAGGCCGCGATGCAGCCTGTCGAGCCAGGCGTTGGCCTCGGGGCCGCGGGGGATGGAGCGGTAGTTCACCAGTTCCACGTCGGTCGGCACCACCTGGAACAGTGAGCCATCGCCGGCCACCTGGGCCTTCGCGCCGTGGCGGCGGAGGATGGCGTTGGCGCCGTCGCGCATGCGTTTGCCCATGGCATCGAGATGGGCGAACACCGCGGGGGTCAGCTTCTCGAGCGTGGCGACGCCGGCGACCGCGGCGAGGGGGTTGCCGGAATAGGTGCCGCCCGAGATCACCTTGGCGCCGGGGTGCGCGGGGTCCAGCAGGGCCATGATCTCGTCGCTCCCGCCGACGGCGCCGATGGCGAGGCCGCCGCCAATGATTTTGCCGAAGGTGGTGAGGTCGGGGTCGCCGCCGTAGCGGCCCTGGGCGCCGTCTGTGCCGACGCGGAAGGCGATCACCTCGTCGAAAATCAGCACGATGCCGTGCTTGCGGGTGATTTCGCGCAGGAAGTCGTAGAAGCCGGGGCGCGGGAGCACCATGCCGTTGCGGTTGGAGAGCGGCTCCACCAGGAGGGCGGCGATGCGGGAGCCGTGCTGGGCGAGCAGGCGCTCGACGCCGTCAGGGTCATTGAAGGGGAGCACCACCACTTCGTCCGGCACGTTGGCGGAGATGCCGCCGGAGCTCGGCACCGGGGTGGGGGCGGCGGAGCTGCCCCAGTTGGCTTCGGTGGAGGTCGTGCTCATCTGCACGTAGTCGTAATAGCCGTGATAGCCGCCCTCGAACTTGGCGATGGCGGAGCGGCCGGTGTAGGCGCGGGACAGCTTGATCGCCATCATCACCGCCTCGGTGCCGGAGGAGCGGAAATGCACCTTGTCCACGGATGGCACGCGCTCGACGATCAGCCGCGCCAGGGCGGCCTCGGGCTCGGCGGGCTCGGAGAAGGAGACGCCCTTCTCGACCTGGGCGATGATGGCGCGGTTCACGTCGTCATCGGAGTGGCCGTGGACGAGCGCGGTCATGTTGTTGAGGCAGTCGATGCGGCTGTCGCCCTCGATATCGACGAGGCGGCAGCCCTTGCCGTGGCTGGCGATGATGGGCCAGGGGGCGAAAAGGTAGTGGTGGCGCGAGGTGCCGCCGGGCAGCACTTCGCGGGCGCGGGCGATGCTGCGCGCGGTGCGGCTGTCAGGCGCGAGGAAACGGTCCAGCCGGGAGTTGGAGATGGTGCTGCTCGACATGATGGCCCCCTGCGGTTGCATGGGCGGGAAGTGAGCGCCGCGGGCGGGCGGCTGTCAACGCGCATGGGGGGTGGGCGCGGCTTCCTTGCATCGGAGCGCCCGAGGGCCGACATTCCGGGAAGATGGAGCGTGGTGGGTTCATGGACGAGGATTTTCGCAAGGCGGCGCTCGACTATCATCGGCTGCCGCGGCCGGGGAAACTGGCGATCGAGGCGACGAAGCGGATGGCGACCCAGCGCGACCTGGCGCTGGCCTATTCGCCGGGCGTGGCCGCGGCGTGCATGGAGATCGCGGCCAATGCCGACACGGCGATGGATTACACCGCCCGGGGCAATCTGGTCGCGGTGATTTCCAACGGCACGGCGGTGCTGGGGCTCGGCAATATCGGGCCCTTGGCGAGCAAGCCGGTGATGGAGGGCAAGGCCGTCCTGTTCAAGAAGTTCGCGGGTATCGACGTGTTCGATATCGAGGTGAACGAGATGGACCCCGACCGGTTCTGCGACGTGGTGGCGGCGCTGGAGCCGACGTTCGGGGCGATCAACCTGGAGGACATCAAGGCGCCGGAGTGCTTCTATATCGAAGAGGAGTTGCGGAAGACCATGAAGATCCCGGTCTTCCACGACGATCAGCACGGTACGGCCATCATCTCGGGCGCCGGCCTGCT
>CAIYPH010000876.1 GCA_903928045.1 uncultured Rhodospirillales bacterium | reverse complement strand
GGCACGCTCTCGGGTCAGACCTCCCGGGCCAAGCGCGGACAGACGGCGCATATGGGTGACCTCGGAGAGCGGGTTGGTCTGGTCCATGAACTGGCTGAGCTGCGAGGAGCCGAAGAACTCACGCACCGCGGCCGCAGCGGGTTTGGCGTTGATGAGGTCGTGCGGCATCACCGTGTCGATGTCGACCGAGCCCATGCGCTCACGAATGGCGCGCTCCATGCGGAGCAGGCCGACGCGGTACTGGTTCTCCATCAGCTCGCCGACCGAACGCACGCGGCGATTGCCGAGATTGTCGATGTCGTCAATCTGGCCGCGCCCGTCCTTGAGCTCGCACATGATCTTCACCGTGCGCAGGATGTCCTCCTTGCGCAGCACCCGGAGCGAATCATCCGTCTCGAAGCCGAGGCGCATGTTCATCTTCACGCGGCCGACGGTGGAGAGGTCGTAGCGGTCGCCGTCGAAGAACAGGCCGCGGAACAGCGCCTCGGCAGTCTCCGCGGTCGGCGGCTCGCCCGGACGCATGACGCGGTAGATGTCGATCAGCGCGTCTTCGCGGTTGGCGTTCTTGTCGACCGCCAGCGAATTGCGGATCCACGGGCCGTTCGACTGGTCGACGGCCAGCGTCGGCAGGCTGTCGATTCCGGCGGCCTCGAGCGCCGCGAGGCGGGGCTCGGTGAGCTCCTCGCCGGCCTCGGCGAAGATCTCGCCGGTGTGCTCGTTAACCATGTCGACCGCGACGAAACGGCCGAGCAGGTCACCGCGCCCAGCCAGCACGATCTTGGTGGCCTCGCCGATCTTGCGCACGGTGCGCGCGGTCATCTTGGTCTCGCCGTCGGCGACGATCTCGCCGGTGGCCGCGTCGATCAGCGGCTCCAGCAGCTTCACGCCGCGGAACGCCTCGGGGTCAAACGGACGGGCCCAGCCCTTGTCGGTCAGGCTGAACACCACCTGGCCGTAGAACGCCGCGAGGATTTCCTCGGGGTCCATGCCGCGGATCTCGGAGATCTCCACCGTCTTGCCGGCGGCCACGCGAGCCTCGCGCAGCGCCTCGGTGTATTTGCTCTCCAGGGCGTAGAACAGCGTGGTGACCGGCAGCTTCCGCTTGCGGTCGATGCGGACGTAGACGTTGTCCTTGCTGTCGAACTCGAAATCGAGCCAGGAGCCGCGATAGGGGATGACGCGCGCGGCGAAGAGATACTTGCCGCTGCTATGCGTCTTGCCCTTGTCGTGGTCAAAGAACACGCCCGGGCTGCGGTGCATCTGGCTGACGATGACGCGCTCGGTGCCGTTGATGATGAAGGTGCCGTTGTCGGTCATGAGCGGCATGTCGCCCATGTAGACCGGCTGCTCCTTGATGTCGCGAATTGAGCGGGTGCCGGTGTCCTCGTCGACGTCCCACACGATGAGACGGAGGATCACCTTCAGCGGCGCCGCGAAGGTCATGCCGCGCTGAATGCACTCCTCGACGTCATATTTCGGCTCCTCGAGCTCGTAGTAGACGAACTCAAGCCGGCCGCGACCCGCGAAATCATCGATCGGGAAGACCGACTTGAACACTTCCTGCAACCCGGTGTTGGTGCGGTTGTCAGGCGCGGTGGTCATTTGCAGGAAGGCCTCATAGCTGGCCCGCTGCACATCGATCAGGTTCGGCATCGGCGTGTCTTGCGCGATCCGCCCGAAGCTCTTGCGGATCCGCTTGCTGCCGGTGAAAGACTTGGTGATCGCGTTCATGCCTGTCCTACTGCCCCGTTCAAATCGCTATCCGCGCGCCACGCACGGCACGGAAACCACCCTCCGTCCGGGTCATCCTCGCCTCGCGCCGCCTGTCCGCTGAAGCGGCAGGCTGCGGAAACGGCCAAGCGGGCGGAAATCCGATTGGATTTCCGCCCTGCCCGGTCTTATCCCGCGGCGATAGTCAGCCGCGCCGCGGCGTCCATGGTCCGCCGCAAGTCGTCTTACTTCACCTCGACCTTGGCGCCGTTCTCTTCCAGCACCTTCTTGATCTTGGCGGCTTCGTCCTTGTTCACGCCTTCCTTCACGGTCTTCGGCGCGCCCTCGACGAGGTCCTTGGCTTCCTTCAGCCCGAGGCCCGTGATGGTGCGGATTTCCTTGATCACGTTGATCTTCTTGTCGCCGGCGGCGGCGAGGATCACGGTGAACTCGGTCTGCTCTTCGACCGGGGCGGCAGCAGCGGCGGCAGCCACCGGAGCGGCGGCGGCGACCGGAGCGGCAGCGGAAACGCCCCACTTCTCTTCGAGCATCTTCGACAGTTCGGCGTCTTCCAGCACCGTCAGGGCGGAAATCTCTTCAACAAGCCGAGAAAGATCAGCCATCGTCATATATCCTTTATATCAGTCTCT
>CAIYPH010000875.1 GCA_903928045.1 uncultured Rhodospirillales bacterium | reverse complement strand
CGGCGCGCCCCCGCCCCGGAAGGCGGTGGTCCACAAGGCCGTGGTCCATAAGGTCCGCCGGCCCGCCGCAGTCGTGGAGCACGCCACCGCGGTCGCCGCCGCGCCGGCGCCGCGCGAGGGCGAACCGGTGGCGACCATCGACCGCAAGACGGTGATCCACAAGGACGCGGATGGCGGCGTCACCCGCGAGACGCGGGTCGAGCGCCAGGACGCCAATGGCGACACCACCGTCGTGCGCCATAGCAGCCAGACGCCGCCTGACCCGGATGCGGCGCCGCCGTCGCCCGAACCGCAACCCTAGGCGCCGGCAGGAGGCGCGCCGGGGCCTATCGATAGAAGTCCAGGTGCGCCTCTCGGAACGACAGGAAGTTCGCTGGGGCCACCGAGATCGGCCCGTTGATGCCGAAGATCGCCACCTTGAAGGTGTCGCCGGGCTTGGCGCGGTCGTCGAGCACCACCCGGTTGGGCATGTTGAAGCCCTGCACCGTGCCGGGGCTGACGAGGCCGGCGCGGCGCGGCATCTGTCCGTCGACCCACACCTCCGCATAGTCGTCGACCACCACGGTCAGCACCACGCGGGTGTTGGCGGTGTCGAAGTCGCCGATCTTGGCCGGGATGGTCAGGGAGGTGCGGTACCAGATGAACGACACCTTGCCGCCGCCGCGGCGGTCCTTCAGGCCCTGCGCCTCGATCTTCGGCCAGGCGCTGTCGTCGTAACCCGCCTCGCCGGCATGGGGACTGATGTCATAGGTCGAGGTGTAGCCGGCCATGGCGTTGGGGATCGGCGCGACCGTGACGATCTTGGCTTCCATGGTCCGCCACTGACCGTTCAGCAGGGCCATGCCGGCCGGCGTGGTCAGGTCGATGCTGAGCGCCGGATTCAGGCTCGATGCGACCAAGGGCGGCGGGGCCGGCGGGGCGGGCGCGGGGGCCTGGGCGAAGGCCGCGCCGGCGGCCAGGACCATGGCGACAGCCAGGAAAGGAAGGGGTCGAAGATCGGTCATGACGGTTGGGCGTCCTCCTGGCGCGGGCCGAAGCCGCGCCCGGGCGAGGCTAACACGGCCTGTGGCGGCGGGTGATCCCACCGAGAGGAGAGCCGGAGCTTGCGCGGTGGACAATCGCGAAAAGCCGCTGGGCGGCCGAGTGCGCCCGCCCTAGGTGGAATGCGGATATCCGGCTATCGCGATCGGGCGCCTCGCGTTCGGCGCCGGCGGTTGAGGGGGAAGAGATGAGCCAGGACGGTTTCGCCGATCTGAAGAAGCGCCAGCGCGAGATGTGGGCGTCGTTCGCGCCCACGGCCATCTTCACCACCCCCGTCGCCGCCCATCTGGTGGCCTTCGCGGGGGTCCGGCCCGAAGAGGCGGTTCTCGACGTGGGCTGTGGGACCGGGGTGGTGGCCGTCACCGCGGCGCGTGCGGGCGCGCGGGTCTCGGCGCTGGACCTCACCCCGGAACTGCTGGAGCAGGCGCGGGAGAACGGCGCGGTCGCCGGTTGCGAGGAGATCGACTGGATCGAAGGCGACGCCGAAGCTCTGCCCTATCCCGATGCGACCTTCGACGTCGTATTGAGCCAGTTCGGGCACATGTTCGCGCCCCGCCCCGAGGTGGCCGTGGCCGAGATGCGCCGGGTGCTGAAGCCCGGCGGCCGCGTCGCCTTCGCCACCTGGCCGCCCGAGCATTTCGTCGGCCGGATGTTCGCCTTCGTCGGCCGCCATTCGCCGCCTCCGCCGCCGGGCGCGTCCCCGCCCCCGCAATGGGGCGAGATCGCCAGGGTGGGCGAACGGCTGGGCGAGCACTTCGAGGCGCCCTTCTTCGACCGGGGCGTCATGCTGGTCCCGGCGCTCAGCCTGGGGCATTTCCGCCAATTCATGGAGCGGTCGGTAGGGCCGATGCAGAAGCTGGTTGAAAACCTCGCCGGCGCACCGGACAGGCTCCAGGCCATCCGGGGCGAGTTCGAGGCTCTGGCCGCCCCCTACTATTCCGGCAATGCGGTGCATCAGAACTATCTGCTGACGCGGGCGCGCGCCCGGTGAGCGCAGGCGGCTGTCGCTAGGGGGCCGACCACACCACGCGTATGCCGCGCTCGGCCGCGTCGGCCCGGACCACGCCGGTGCGGATGTCCGCCAGCCATTGTGGGGCGTCGGCGGCCGCGAGGT
>CAIYPH010000874.1 GCA_903928045.1 uncultured Rhodospirillales bacterium | reverse complement strand
GGCCGGGGCGGCAACGGGGTGCGGGTCGGGCTCAGGCGCCGGCACCACCACGGCGGCGACCGGCGGGGGCGGCGGAGGGGGCGGCGGAGGCGGAGAGGGAGGTGGCGCCGGTTCCGGGGCGGCGGGCGGCGGCGGCGCGGCGGCCCCTACCGGCAGCCAGTACTCCCCGCAGCGCGCGCACCGCACCTTCTAGCCCGCGCTCACCATGCGGTCGGGCACTTCATAGGCGGCGGAACAGGACGGGCAGACAATACGCATGGCGCTCTCTTCTGGGGTGGCGCGATCCTGCCCGGCGGAGGGCCGGCGCGCAACGGCCGCAAAACCCCGGCAGGTTTCGCAGTCCGGCGCTATGATGGCACAAGGACAGCGTCAAAGGGGCCGAGTCGCCGGATGATCCGACTGGAATCTGTTGGGTTGCACTACGCCCAGGGCAGCGCCCCGGGGCCCGACGTGCTGCGCGACATCACCTTCGTGGTCCCCGAGGGCGGATTCCGCTGGCTGCTCGGCCCGTCCGGCGCCGGCAAATCCTCCCTGCTCCGCCTGCTCCATCTCGCCGTGCGCCCCACCAGCGGCAAGCTCTCCTTGCTCGATGTCGACATCACCGGCGCCTCCCGCCGCGATCTCGCGCTGCTGCGCCGGCGCGTCGGCATGGTGTTCCAGGATTTCCGCCTGCTGCCGCAGCTCTCCGCCTTCGACAACGTCGCCCTGCCGCTGCGCCTGGCCGGCCGGCCGGAGCCGCAGGTGCGCGCCGATGTGGCGGAGATGCTGCGCTGGGTCGGCCTCGGCAAGAAGTTCGAGGCGCCGCCCGCCGAGCTCTCCGGCGGCGAACAGCAGCGCGTCGCCATCGCCCGCGCCGTGGTCGGCCGCCCCCACGTGCTGCTGGCCGACGAGCCGACCGGCAATCTCGACGATGTCCAGGCCGAACGCCTGATGATCCTGCTCAAGGAGATGAACCGCCTCGGCACCACCGTCATCGTCGCCACCCACAACGAGGCCCTGGTCGCCCGCCATCCCGGCCAGTCCCTGCGGCTCGACCATGGAAGGATGATCGAGCATGGCTAGGGCCGGCGACGATCTCGGTCTGCGCCCCGGCCTCGGCGAGCGCATGCTCCCGCTGGTGGTCGCCGCGATGTCATTCATCGCCGCACTGGCCCTCGCCGGCTCCATCGGCGCCGCCTCGCTCGCCCAGCGCTGGCAGGAGGGCGCGGCCTCGGTGCTGACGGTGCAAGTCCCGCGCCCCGGCGCCCCGTCCGGCGATACGCCGGCCGCCACCCGGCTCGACCGCGCGCTGGCACTGCTGCGCGGCACGCCGGGCATCAGCACCGCCCGCGCGCTCTCGGAGACCGAACTGACCGACCTGCTGCGCCCTTGGCTCGGCAGCGGCGCCGCGCGCCTGGCGCTCCCGGTGCCCGCGGTCATCGAGGTGCACCTCAACGGCGCCGGGCCGGACCTCGCCGCCCTCGCCCCCCGCCTGGAAGCCGCCGCCCCCGGCGCCGCGGCCGAGGGTCACGGCGTCTGGGTCCGCCGCCTCTCCGCGCTGGCCCGCAGCCTCGAGGTCTGCGCCTGGCTGGCGCTCGCCATGGTCGCCGCCATCGCCGCCGGCATCGTCGCCGTCGCCGCGCGGGCCGGCCTCGCGGTGCGGCGCGACGCGATCGAGATCGTGCATGGGCTCGGCGCCACCGACGGCT